>CAQBRY010000001.1:0-5751 GCA_948762645.1 uncultured Eubacteriales bacterium
GTCTTATAAACAATACGGCAAACCAAAAAAATATTAATACGTTCTACGTAGAAGGAAATTGCAGTAGCAAAAGGATGGCGTTTATAGTAACAGATAATATGAAAAAACTCTGTCAAAATGAGTTAAACTGTGCTACTGCTAAAATGTGTCCTGTATCTTGCAACATCTGTACAGACATTACATCTGTTCTTATACATCTTGGAGATCACTGTACATGTAATAAATCCAAGTGGATACGTGAAAATATAGAAAATATCGCGCTGAACATCGTACTATCTATATTTGAATTTTTTGCTATTCCCTTTTGCGGCATACAAAAACCCAAAAAATGTAAATGTAGATGTAAAGCCTCGATTATGTCCCGTCCCAACCTGAATGCCAAAATAATAACATCAGTATCTGAAAGCAGTAACATTAAGATACTTGGTCAATGGGAAGACTGGTATATAGTGGACTACGGAAGTGGAAACGGATACATACAAAGTAAATATATTATACTTTAAATAATATAAATTTAAATGTTAATACAAAATATTCTTTAAACCGGGGATAATAAACTTATCTAAAATACTCCCAGCTAAAGAATATTTTTATTTTTATACTGTTATTTAGCAATTTTTAAATTGTTTACACACATTCAAAATACTAAAAAACTATAAATTAATTATACTAAGAAAATATTTATATATTTATTATAAAATAAACATACAAATAGGCTAAAAAATATTGAGAGCACATATAGTTTGTGTTATAATAATAAATAAAAATAAATTTGATGACAAAAATTAGCATTTATATCAATAAGGACGGTGCAATTATGAATAAAGAAAATAAAAATATTAGTGTTAAAAATATACACTGCAGGAGGTTCAGAAGCATAATAATACTGCTTTCAACTTTATTATTTTTTCTATTTACAGTAAGTTTAAAACTTATTACCAACTTCTTCGCAGATGAGATAAATAGTCCTCCAAAAAATACTGTAAATATAGAAACTTCGGATAATATTAAAGTCTATAATACCAATAATGAACCGATAGAGGAAATAAGTATTTCCTCAGGAGAGTCTTATAGATATATTGTAGAAGTAGATGACTCTTACACTCAAAATCAAATAACATCATCATATACGCCAACAGATGAAAACGGTCAAAAAATACAGTCCCTTACACAAAATATATCTCCCTCACAAGTACTGTCAGATATGGACATTACAAATCTATCCGGAAGTACCGTAGATTATCAGACTTTCGCCGGTGCAATAACTATGCAGGGTGATCAAGCTATCTATGATACTGATTCCATAAAAAAATACTGGGTATATAATATAAATAATATATCATCACCCGGTATAATCTCAGTATATGGTGCAGATCAAGCGAATACGTCCACTATAGGTATTGGAGGAATTGGAGAAGACAATATTCTCGTAAAAGATTTATATGAAAAAGAATTATTGAAAGTAATTGACCCTTATACGCAAGAAAATATTATAGGGAAATCTTTTACAACTGGATCTATAATATCATTTAATATAATACTTGATTCTCAATTTAACGATAGCGGTTTCGAAGTAAAATTAATCTCCAAGGACTCAATTGATACTAATACAGGAAAAATTAAAGAAACCGATGAAGCCAAAAGAGAATATAATTATTCTATTCCTCTTCGTCTTAATAGCAACAAATATTCCCCCCTTTTAGAAAAGGATTCAGTTATATATATAAGTAATATAGAAAAAAGCAAATACACCGTTACCTTTAATGCCGAAAACGCAGATATTGAAAAAGTAGGAACAGTATCATGTGCCTCAGACATTACTCCTCAAAATAAAAATAATCTAAAAGAAATAAAAATAGCTTTGGGTCAACAGGTAACTCACGGTCAAATTTTAACATTTTCTATAGACCTTGAAGATTCATATGATGAAATTGAAGGAAAAACTATAACACCTGTAATTGATGGTTCGACTAATGGCATCAATAAAATCGATGAAAATACAAATTTATGGAAAGTGGAAGGCATAAATGCTAACACGACTATAACATTTAAATATATTGAGCTTAGAAAAATAAATATTAATGTAACTAAGCCTACAAACTCAATTATAGGTGATACCAAAAAAATTACACTCGATGATCAAGAAAATATTAAAGTAGATTATGGTTCAAATTGTAGTCTTACTATATATCCTGAAAACGGATATTCCTGGAAAAATAATGAAATAGTCATATCGGCAACCGCAAACGGCACATCATATAAATGTGAAAAGTATCTAGATGGCGACGTCTGGCATCTAGATATACGCGAACAAAACAATCAAGGTCTCAAAACCCCAAAAAATATTTCTATATCTTTAATTATAGACGGTACAATACAGAAAAATGATAGTTCGTCCGAATTAACAGCCTATACCGCCACTTTCGGGGGAAATGAAAATGTCAACGTTCAAGAAGTAGAGTACTCCCCAGTAAATACAGCAACACTAAAAGGTAGCACCATTATAGGTCAGAAAGTAATTATCAAAGATTATAGCTTGACTCGTCCTGAAGTAATTATACCTAAACAAACACAAATTCACATAATTAATCCCATTATAGCAAAATATGAAAATAATGGTGGTCCGAAAATAGAGGGAAAATTATCTTCATCCGGATCAATAATATTATCAACCACGCAAGGCATTACCACAAACCCCATGCAAAATGATGATGGCAATATTACATTTCAATATACCATCCCGTCTGAGTCTATAAGTTCCTACTTTGGCAATACACCTTTTAAAATAGACTACACAATTACATCAACTAATGAAAATAAATCTTATGATGCTATTAGTTCACAAGATAAAACCCTTTCAGAATTGGTACGCTCAATAAACATAAAAGGTGCTTTAACTGCTAATAAAAATGAACAGACTGGAGAAACCACATATACAGTCGCCTCATGTACTGCTGATATTGAATTTAATAGTATTACAGTATCTTATAAAGAATATACCTTGCAAGGTGAAAAAAGTATAAGTATACCTATATCAGACATTTCAGCTATCAGCGTCTCCCTTGCAAACCTGTCTAGTGCAGGCTCACCACCAAGTCTACCTGCATCTACAACCTTTTCGGGAACTTTAGCAATTCCTGACGTTTCCGATGCTGACGGTACGAGTGCTAGTGTAAAAACTTCAGCATCTGAAAAAACAATGACGTTCAAAACATCAAGCAGCTTACCCATAAACATTAGCGACGACGGCGCCGCTGATGGAGAACATAATTTTACAATAAATTTGACTCAATCAAACATACAAATGACAGACAGCAAAAATGTAACCTCAACTATCACCCCCGGACCAAATGAAAAATTTGATCCTTCAGAAAAAGACTTCACAATATCTACTTCCCACATAATATCAGGAACTATTACAGGAAAGATTACAAAAACAACAAGTACAGGTTCCACAAAAACTACAACATATACTTTAGAAGCAAACTCTTGCAAAGCAAACATAGTATTTACCTCTCTTAGTTTCCCCACAAAATATTATACAATAGTAACAAATACACCTTCATTATCTATAAACGCATTAAAGGATATAGATATGTCGACTTCAAATATGTCCGTAAAAGGACTAGATTTGACAATCGGCAAAGATACTTCATTTACCATCCCAAAAGATACACTCATAGCATCACAGCAAAGTGATCTCTCACAAAATAAACCAAAAATCGATACAAAATTAACCGACTCCGTAGCAATAAAAACCTGTAAAGATATATCCATTAAAAATATATCACTTACCGATCTATCTTTCGAAGTGCAATATGATCAAGTAACATCAGAAGACTTTACTATATTATCAGACAATACAGAAATACAGTTTTTAACAGGTGAAGAAAACGGCATATATTGTTCTAATTTGAGTAATCAACCATTTGGCATAAATAGTATAAGCAAAATAACAATCCACGGAAAATTAAGTAATAACAACGATGGTTCATACACCGTCAGTTCCTGCAAAGCAAACATAGTATTTTCCGATCTGTCAGTAAATTATAGTACTTTAAAAATTCTAAATGACACAAATATAAAATCCCTAAGCTTTGACAAAACAAATAATCAAAATGAAAAATATGTATTAGTAAAAAAGCCTGACAGTTCTTTATCTGATTTAAATCTTAACCTATTGTCAGGAAGCATGAATATAGAAAATTTGAAAATGGAAGACACGTTTGACAATCTCCCGGGAAGTATTTTTAAATTGTCAAACGTTAAAAGCGACTGCAATATTTTAAAAACAGATTCAACTGATAAATATTTATATTTTAAGTCCAACCGGCAAAGTAACTTAAAGGACTTAGTAGATATAAAATATGCGAAAGACAAAGATGCAGCCAACGATTCTGTCAATTGGAAAACATATTCCTTTGATAATCTATGGGGAATAAATGACACCTCAAATTCAGAACCATATAGCTTTTCTATAACAGCAAAAGGAGCCAATTCTATACAAAATATAATTGTTACAGTTGAAAATGACGCAAATACTAAGTTATCATCAAATGAAGGTTCTAGTAACCAAAAATTTTATGACGACACAAAATCTCGTAACGTAACAATAATAAATATAGAAAACATCGGGACTATGAATTATAAAGTTCATATTCCAACTAAAGAAGGATTAATATTTAAAAACGCTTTAAACGGCGAAAATTTGTCAAATATCGTGTCTGCCACAGAACAGCTTTATATAGTTCTTGAAGCTGAAAATGGATATTATTTCCCTATAAAATATGATGATAGTAATAATTTACTATTTGACATATTAACTATTCCTTCGTCCTCAAATGCTCAAATAAAAAATATTAGCATGATGTCAAATGACGAAATCATTGGCTATCAAACAAATATATATGATATTAACGGTGATATAGAACTTTCTTTAGATGATAGTTTAACTCCTATAAAATCATCACATAAAGTTTATTTAATATCTCCAGACAATAAAATCGTTTTCAAAGGAATAAGCGGATACTTAGGCGAAAAATTAGATCCGGATGGCAATTTTGTACAGCAGGATATACCTTTTAAAGGACAAGATCATATATTAGTCGAGGATTCAGATGAGCTTAAGTTTGGAATATCCAATAGTTCTTCACAAAAAATATTAGTGACATCCGGATTAATAACATCGCTTGAGGAACTATCTCCTACAGAAAATGTATATAAACTAAGAATTACTGAAAACAATACTGTAATTAAAGTCGAAAAGTTACAGCCTAATAGTTACGTGGTAAACTTTAATATGGAAGATAAAAGCATTGGCATTGATGAGGCCATACAAGTTCAAGCTACAGATGGCGTAGATATAACTTCTATTTCTACACCGGTAGCTCAAGGCGAAGACTTGACTTTTAAAATTACTGCAAAAGGTAAATATAGTCAATCTATTCCAATTGCTAAGGTATCCAATAAGCCCCTGGCTAATACAATTTCCGACAACGGTATAACATTTATTCTAAAAGACGTTCAAGCAGATACAACTATAACTATATCAGACATTGTAGTAAATAGTTACGACGTATTATTTGAATCCGATCAAGTTACATTTTTCGATACTAATACAGGGTCACAGCTAAATGATACGGGTTCAATATTAAAACACGGAAGTTCACTTAAATTCTATATTGTACCTGATTCCGGATACGATATAAAAAGTGCTACATTTACAATATCTAACATTGATGAAAGTACAAC
>CAQBRY010000001.1:5761-31292 GCA_948762645.1 uncultured Eubacteriales bacterium
GAACCAAAATCTAAAATAAATATTATTAGTCAGGCTCAGGGACAATATGAAATTCAAAATGTACAGGAAGCAGTTATTGTACACGCAGACGTAGAATTAGATCAATATACTCTCTCATTCCAGAAAGATATAGACAACAATAATGAACAAAAATTCAAAGTATTACAAGATGACGACCCATCACAGGATATTACTTCCACAGGTAAAATGCTGAGGTACGGAGAAATATTCACATTTAAAATAGAACTTAATTCCAAATATGATAAGTCTGATATAAATATTTCCCTTAGTAACCCGGATCAAGGAAGAATATTGGACCTTTCAAGCAATGGTATTTTTAAATATCAAATCCAAATTTACGGCAACAACTTAGTTACAGTCAATAATATTACTTTAAATAATTATCAGCTAAACTTAAAACAATCTTCTAACGTAATGCAAAGTTTAGAAATCTATGATAGTAATAAAGTAAATATACTAGATACTCAAAATGTTATGACCATTGTGCACGGAAATACATTTTCTTTTTCCGTAAAATCAAAATACGGATTTGAAATATCCAGTTCAGCTGTATATATCGGCCCCAGTGATGCAGATTTTGACGGTGAAGAAAATAAATTTAATAAATTAACTGCATCCTTAGACGGCGAATATTATATGTATACTACCCCAAAAATAACTGAGGACAGCAAAATCGTAATGGTCGAGCTAAAAAAGAAAGTATACTCTGTAGGCTTTGAGGGACAATTTGTAATTTTCAAACAAAATGATGAAAATTCGTCTGAAATTACGCAGAACCAGCAAGTAGAACATGGCAGTCCCTTCTCATTTAAGCTTTATCCTGAGGAAGGCTATAATCTAAGCAAAATAAATGTAACAACTAATACCGGATCAAAAATAACTCTTAATGAATCCAATGATGAATATAATATATATACTATAGATTCTGTAAAAGAAAATTTAGTAGTCATCGTTTCGGGTTCAAGGAGAAACGAATATCAAATCATTTTCCAGCAAGGTGAAGTAAAATCCGGAAACGAAAGCCTTACAAAAATCCCTCTAAGCGAAATACTATCAATTCATGAAGAAAGCGGTAACATACTAAAAAACGACGGCGAATTGGACAAATTATACGGTATTGCTCTTCATGGATATGATTATAAATTTAAAATTTCTCTAAACGATGAATTTAGTAGAAGCAAGATATCTCTTCTTACTCAAATTTCCTCTGAGCCTATCCAAAAAACACAAAACGGCTCGGGCTATACCACACAAGGGCCTCAAAATGGAGCTGACGCTACATCTTATGATGAAGAAACAGGGTATTGGATATTGTCCGGTAAAAATATTGATGGAAAACAAATTATAATTACCATTAATAATATTGAAGTAAATAAATACAAAATAGACTTCAGTGGAGAAGGAATAGACTTTAAAAACGGTAGTAATATAATCTCATCTTGGAACAAAGACACTAATAAACAGGAACTGCCTGATGGAACATCTTCTCCGACAATAGAACATACCCTAGATGACATGAGTAATAACTCAAATGCTCACATATATCAAATAGAAATTACCCCACAGGTTGATGACGGTTATAGTCTGGATGAAAATTTGAGAGTATATTCAAGTAACGGTACGATTACCAGAGACACCAAAAAACCAGACCAATGGATATATAATATAAGCAGTGTTACAAACGATACTACAATATATGTAGAAGGCGTGAAATCAATACTCTATCGAATTGATTTCGTAGATAAAGACAGCAGCTTCCAAAGGTTTAAAGTATACAACCAAGACAATAAAAATATAACCTCCGGAGTACGTCTGGCTCACGGTGAAAATTTAAGTTTTAAAATTGCTCTTGATGATGCTTACACTCAATCAATAATTCAAGTACATTACGATAAAAATAACGACGGTACATTATCGAATGACGAAATTATAAATATAGAAAACGGATTTTATAAATTTAATAATATATCCGAAAATTCTAAAATCATAGTAAGCAATATCAAAGTAAACACATACACCATAACATTTAATCAAGATTCAAGAATAACTTTTAAAAATGCAAGTGGTAGTACGATTAATTCCACTGATAATATAGAAGTAGAACACGGTAGTAAATATTTATTCAATGTTGAATCCAATACGGGGTACAATTTAAGTTCTGCATTTATATCTGCAACAAATGCTACGGCAGTAAAAGATGAAAAAAATTCAACCGATACTAAACTTGTAATAACTCTCTCCGACATTGTTGGAACATCAAGTGTAAGTGTAAATGGAATTACAATCAATCTTTACTCCGTAAAATTCCAAGATAAAAACAGCAATCCAATAGCCAATGCCATCGTCTACTCATATCCTACGGACAGAGACATTACCTCCGGAACTCAAACCTACTTTAATAAAGAACTGAAATTTAAAGTCGAGCTTAAAGAAGGATATACTAATTCGCAAATAACTGTTTCAAACTCATTAACCCCTAATAATAAAATAGATAAAGATGACCAAGGTTACTATTCCATTACAATAACTCAAGATACTCTTATTAATATAGATGGAATAAAAATAAACCGGTACGATATAACTTTATCAGCTGAAGACGATCTTACACAAAATCAGGTAAACTTTTCGAAAGTAGGAGCATCAGAAGCAATTATACCCCTTCCGTATGAAGACGTTACTACATTAAAAGAAGTCGTAGAGCACGGAGCTAATTACTCATTTTTAGCTACAGCCAATAAAGGATTTACACTTTCTGATTTAAAAATAAGTGTAAATGGTTCAGATGTTGAATTTAAAGTGGACACAAAAAACGGTTTGTCTCAAGCAACTATCACCTTAATAGGAGTAACTAAAAATTTAAGTGTGGAAAAAGATCAAAGCACCGGTCTTTCAAAATACGAAAATCCCGTAAGAATAAGCAACACTAAAAAAGAAAAGTATACCGTAAACTTCTCGGGAGAAGAAATGAACAACGTCACCATCCTCGACAAAGACTCCTTAAAAGACATAACTCGATCAGGAAAGGAAGTCCTCTACGGAGAAAATCTTTCAATAATAGCTAACCCACATACAGGATATGATCAATCCATAGTCAATTGGGTATTTACAGGCACAGACAGCGACAGAAACAACGTAGCAATAGAAAAAATCGACAGCAATACTTGGCAAATCAAAAATGTGGGAAATGACGTAACTGTAACACTTTCGGGCATACATCTAAACACATATAATCTAACATTCGAAGGTCCGGACGTGGAGTTTAGAGACAGAGTGACAAATAATGACATCTCATCTCAAAATCCATCAGTAACGCACGGAGGATATTTTACCTTTAAGGTAGTTGCTAAAGAAGGTTTCGACTTGGAAGGCTCTACAATAAGCACTACAGCCGGAAAACTTACAGAAGAAAATAAATCTATCAAAGAAGCTGTCTATACTCTCTCGGATATAGATTCTTCACCTAAAATTGTAGTAAAAGTATTCAAAAGCAATATAGACATCAAGCTTGTAGAAAGTGAAGGAATAGTATATCACGAGCCCGCCGGGGCAACCATACTCACAGGTATACAAACCCGTCCGTATGGAGACACATTTTCATTCTCCGTTAGTGCAGAGTACGGATATGATTTATCAACACTTGTAGTAAAATTTGGGGATACTGTTTTAACACCAAGCAATATAAATGATGAAACAGAATATTATAGATACGAAACACCAGCGGTGAAAGAAGATACAAACATAACTGCATCTATTAATAAGAAAAAATATAAAATAACATTACCGACTGCAGATCAATCCGAAGGAATAAAATTCTTTGAAAACAATAAACCCATTAATCACGAAACACTAATAATGATAGAATACGGCGGAAAATTCCAATTTACTACGCAGCTTGACGATAAACATAATCAGTCTTCCGTAACAATAAAAGCTAATGATGAAACTATTAACTTTATAAACGGCAGTTACACACTTTCAGATATTTCAACAGATATAAATATAACCGTCGAAGGAATAGAAATTAACAGATATAAAGTAAATCTTTCCGAATCTGTGGGGGCACAATATGAAAATGTAAGCATAGATATGTCAAATATTTCAGGAGTATATATTGTCCCGTACAGCGGAGAAATATCTTTCTCAGTATCTGCCAAAGCCGGATATGAATTATCTCAAATAGTTGTAGTCTGTAAAGAAGATAATGGTACTGCAGTATCTCTATCTCCTAAAGATAACAAGTATACAATTAAAAATATTACCTCTAATAAAACTATATCTATTCAAAACGTAAAAGAGGTTCAATACAAAGTCTCATTCGAACCCACCAGCGGAGTTACCTATAAAAATGATCAGGGGCTCGTAGTGACTGATCCGGTATACGTATCTCATGGAAATAATTTTGAATTCCAAGTGTCTATTTCAGACGAGTATGACGACTCTGTACCGGTTGTAAAAACCACGTCGGCAACTATAGGAGCTCAAAAATTATCGGCCGGAAAGTATATGCTTTCAGACGTAACCGAAGATCTTACCATACAGGTTTTAAACGTGTCCAAGAACAAGTACACAGTCACGCTTACCAAAATAACAGGTATAACTTACAAAGATCAAAACGGAAAAACTTTAGACAGTGAGTCCCAAAAGGTAGAATACAATGACGACTTTAAGTTCCAAGTATACATTCAGCCCGCATATAATGATTCAGTTATAACCGTTATGCTTGGAAAAGACAATATGGCTACGGAAAACGGTGTATATATAATAAGAGGTATAAAAGAAGATAAAACCGTTACCGTAACAGGAATAACCGAAAATGAAGAAACCTTGCTTATAAACACAATAACAAAATTAAGCGATAAAGTTGAAAGCAATACAGACGTAGATGCTATTATACAAGCAACAAAAAGATATAATCAATTATCAGACGCCAAAAAGGCGTTAATCAGTAACTACGATAAACTGCAGTCTCTTCAGCAATTGTCAGGAGAATACAGTCATGTTACAAATGATATAAAAATCAGCGGAATACCTTGGAATATTAAACTTGTGGCTGTAACACTGTCAACTAATACGGACGCATGCAGCAGAATATATGATAAATTAAGTTCAGAATTTATATTGTCGCTTTACGACATATACCTAGTTGACATGCTCACCGGACAAAAATATGAACTTCCCGCCGGTGAAAAAGTAATCGTTACAATACCAACACCAGATCTAAAATACTTTAAAGATCCTTTAATAGTACATGAAATATCGTCAACTGGAAAAATTGAATATTTGATAATGAGTATAAATGGAGACACTTCCTCATTTGAAATGACATCATTTAGTACAGTTGGAGTCGCAGCTAAAAAAAGTCTAAACTCCGGAAGCTCTTCTTTATTCGATACTATTGGGGATGGAATAAATAATATAAGAGATATGATAACCAATATGGTAAATGGCGGAGGGGCCGGACAAAATTCAAATATGTCAAATGGATCAGAATCTGGATCATCTTCGTCATCAGGAAACGGCAACGACTCTTGGGATGACAGCGTACAGTCTAATGGATCCAACTCAATATTTGGAGGAAGTACAAACGTAACAAGCGGTTCAGGAAGCGGTAGTTCAGGAAGTGGCTTAAACAGTAATAACGGAAGTTCAAATAATAGTAATAATAAAAATAATAATGGACTAATAAGCCAATTTATGCAAGATGGTTCAGGAATAATACAAGGTAGTGCAATAAAGCTTATACTAATACTAATACTCGGTATTATAATAGCTATATTAACGATAATAGTAATTAAAAGACTATATCCTAAAAATAAAAACTCTAAAAAGCCATCCGGCAAAACCGATACTAAACTACCTCCAGAGAATAAAGATAAATAAAAAATTAGGGATATGATATAAAATCATATCCCTTAAATATTTCAAAAATATTTTAACATATAATTGATTAAAAATTAATATTGTGTTATAATAAGCATACATTATAAATAATTTAAGATAATAAATAAAAAATCTTAAATATCAACAGTTATTAATAAATAGGATTATAATATAGTAGATTTTTTTGGGGAGCAAAATATGAGAAAAATTTATTCTTGTCTGTTTTTATTATGTACAATGTTATATATATCTATCGCATTTTCTAATCTAAATGCAAGAAAGATAAAAATTGAATATGTCCCTGACAGTCAAATAAAAATAGACAGCAAAAAACTTAGCCAAGATTTTTCAAAACAATGTATCGACACATTTACTTTCATGGACTGTCGTGAAAAGCCCTTATATTCAGATAAAATTCCAAAAATTGAAGATGTTAATCAAAATCAATTGGGAGTTTGTTATTTTTTAGCTGCTGTAGTTTCAGTTTTAGCAGTCGACCCTCAAAAAATAATGGACTGCCTCGAAGATCAAAATGACGGTACGGTAATAGTAAAATTATATGATCCGTATAAGGGAGACCTTCATAAAATAAAAGTTGAAAAATCCATCCCCAACTTAAACGATTCCTACAGTTTCATATTTAACAATTCCCCTCTGTGGATACATATACTTTTAAAAGGTTTTGTAGCGTCAAAATTATACGTTTCATCTCGAAATTATAAAGATGCAGAAGGAGGATTCACCGCTCCAATGTTAAGAATGCTTACGGGAAATGAAGCTAAACTATATAATGGAATAGATATAGGAATAATGGGAAGAAAAAAATTGGTTAAAATAATATCGGACGCTATTAAAAATAAAAATTTTGTGGGATGCATGTTTTCTCCCCAAACTGAATTTGGAAAACAACTAATATCAACATATGATAGTGAAAACACACTGGTAGACCATCATGCCTATTCCATAATAGGTATAAGCCAAAATAACTTTATAACTATCCGCAATCCTTGGGGAAAAGATAAATTTTCAAAAAATGGTATACATTATATGCACATAGATAAATTTTTTAATTGTTGCAGTGAAATAGAAATCTCAAGTTCAGAACCCATGAAAAAAAGAGGTACATTTGAAAAAATAATGGAAAGAATAGACTCCTCTTTGCCGGGATTATTACAATTTTTTTTAAAAATAATATGGGAATATTTTAAATCGGTAAATAATGTGCAAAAATAATCTATAAGGGAAAATTGATAATATGGTAGAAAAATTAAATAGTATGGGAATAATCGGTATAGATCCTTATTTAGTAAAAGTTGAGGTTGATATTTCCACAGGGATGCCCTATTTTGATATAGTAGGACTGCCAGATACTTCAGTAAAAGAATCGAAAGATAGAGTAAGAGCCGCGCTAAAAAACTGCGGTTTCGATTTCCCTATAGCCAGAATTATAGTAAATTTAGCCCCAGCAGATATTAAAAAATCCGGAGCAATTTACGATTTTCCAATATTAGTAGCTATACTTAAATGCACTAAACAAATAAATACTTATTTAGATGATTCTATAATAATTGGAGAATTATCTTTATCCGGGGATTTAAATCCAATAAACGGTATTCTCCCAATGATTATAAAAGCAAAAGAACTTGGATTTAAAAAAATTTTTTTACCAAAAGATAACGCCCCCGAAGGCGCTATTATAAACGGCGTATCCATATACCCTGTAAGTAAAATAACTGAGTTTATAAACCATGTAAATGGAAAATGTGAAATCCCTATTCAGCATCAAACGAAAATCATTAAACCATCAAATCAAAACCATATGGATTTAAAAGACGTAAAAGGTCAGCTAGACGCAAAAAGGGCATTAGAAATTGCAGCAGCAGGTGGACATAACATACTATTAGTAGGGCCACCGGGATCCGGAAAAAGTATGCTTGCAAAACGTATTCCAACAATACTTCCAGAAATGACATTTGATGAAATCATAGAAACAACAAAAATATATTCTATTATGGGAACAATTTCAAAAGAGGATCCTCTAATAACTCAAAGGCCCTTCAGATCCCCCCATCATACAATATCGCCATCCGGAATATCAGGAGGAGGAAGTATACCTAAACCAGGAGAATTATCTATGGCACATAACGGCGTACTTTTTCTGGATGAATTGCCTGAGTTCCCCAAAAATACTTTGGAAGCGCTTAGACAACCTATCGAAGATTGTCAAGTTACAATATCTCGCGTTAAGGGAACCCTTACATATCCATGCACAGTGATGCTGGTAGTAGCTATGAATCCTTGTCCGTGCGGATATTTTGGGCATCCTACTAAGATTTGTACTTGCTCTGAACATACTATATCTAAATATTTATCGAAAATCTCCGGTCCCTTACTTGACAGGATTGACATACATATTGAAGTCCCACCGGTAGACTTTGAAAGTATATGCTCCGTAAACACCTCAGAGGAAACTTCCGAATCTGTTAGAAAAAGGGTAAATAAAGCAAGAGAAATTCAAAACATCAGATATAAGGACCTTAAAATTAACTTTAACTCCAAGGCCCCTTTAAACGTAATAGAAAAGTTTTCCAATCTTACCGATAGCGCAAAAAATATATTAAAAAGAGCCTTTGAAACTCTTAATTTATCAGCAAGAGCATACGATAAAATACTCAAAATATCAAGAACCATTGCAGATATAGAATTAAGCGAAACAGTACAGGTTTCTCACGTATCAGAAGCTATACAATACAGAAGCCTAGACAGAAAATATTGGTTTAGAAATAACATATAGCTGAAAGACTAAGTTTTTTATTTTCAAATTATGTATGTCAACTATTAATATTTATGTTTATGCAATTTACTATCGCTGTAGTGTTGCTATTGCTAGATGATATAATAATTTTGTTAGTTTCTGAGCTTGATGAAAACTTTATGCTTTTTATGTTTTTAAGAATATCGGCAACGTTATATTTTACTTTATCAATTTTACGGCTGAACCTACTGATCTTCTTTTGGCTACAATATTTTTCCCCTTCCGAAGCACATATATTAAAAAAAGAATTTATACTATTGGCAGCGCTACCCCAAGAAACCTGAGAATTTTTAAGAATCTTTTTCATTTCAGCGATATTAGTATCTATACTTTTAAACGCCTTGTCTACAACCTTATCATCTTTAACCACAGTTCCACCAAAAGCCCCGCCCGATAAAGCGGCAGATACGCTAGCCAAAGCAATACCGATCGGAACACCGACACCAGTACAGCAAAGAGCCACACCAATGCCACCGACAGCCCAAGACAAGCTCTGCACTACACTTAGTTTTGTTTCTAATGCACGGAGCTTTGCCACACCATCACGACCAGACGCCGCCACCTGTTCTAAATCTATGGAGTCAATATTGGATTTAAGGCGGGCAATCACCGATTCAAGATCCTCTTTGTTTGAGGAGTCTTTCAGTTGACTGTTCATAAACTTACATTTTATATAAGCAGCATGTACAGTTTTAGCCAAAACTGAAAAATAACTAGACTCATCAGTTTGCGCACTGCTATTAAGTAACCTAATAGCTCCTCCTTTTCCGAACATAACTTTTAAAAATGTTCCTAAATCTCCCTTATAATTTTTACTTATTTTATAATAATTTAAAAGTTTTTCAGCTTTGTTTGCATTTGTAAGAAATTTTTTATCATCTAAAACTTTATTTGTTTGATTGGTCCCCATAATAACACCTACTTTTTAAAAAAATATATAAAAGATATATATATATATTAATAAATACGTCGCCTAATTATTGGAATTTTTATTATTTTTCAACATTATAATTTATAATAAATAAAGTGAGAGCATTAATATTTAAAGCCATTTTTTATTCAGGCTTTATTATCATACATATTCGTGCAGCTTCTTTTTTCAATTTATTAGTTTTGAATGATAAAAGACCTGCTTGTTTTTGATTATAATATTTTTTCCCCAACCCATTGCATAGATCGCAAAATCCCCTCAGACTTTCAATGTCACATTGTAAATAATCTTTTGTGCTTTTAATTACTTCTTTAATTTCTGAAATAGTCTTGTCTAGTTCTACAAATAATTGTTTTTCCTTATTAATTGTCTCTGACTTTTCATTAGATAAATCTTTAATTTTAGAATTACGATCGTGTTCCTTAATAGCTGCATTAACTGCTTCAAATTGCATTCGGGCAGCATCAGCACCGGCCTCAGCACTATTAGCGGCTTCAAAACGCTGCATTGCAGAAACTTCTTCTGACGATGCCTGAGATTTTAATCTATTAATATTTTTTTCCAAATCACGAATACGTTCTTTATATTTCATACTTTTCTCTCCAAAAAATTTATAAGTTTTGTTATCGAGAACACTGTAAAGTTTAGCATTCAATTGATTAAACTTATTTAATACACTGAAATCGGAAGGTTTAATACTATAAAATTTAAGCTGAATATATCCATTTACTAAAGTATGGGTCATAGATTCAAATAGACTTACTTCATTACGTGTAAGCCAAGAATCACGAAGTAACCTTAATACTCCGTCTTTTCCAAATAAAACTTTCAATGTTTGAGGTGTTGCCACAATCTCTTTGCTGCCATAAAGCTTGTACTTTTTTAAAAGTTCTTCTGCCTTTCCTGCATTAGTCCATGATTTCGTTTCATTTACCTTATGATTACTTCCCATAAAATTCATACCTCCTTAGATGATTTGTTTATATTATATATATATATATATATATATATTGTCAAATATTTTATTTATTTACACAAATGTAATTTTTTATAAATTGCAATTTATGACAAATTTATTGTATCCCTTGAATATAATTAAATATAACAAATAATTTTAAGGGGAAATATGTACCAAACAATTTACATAGATATTCTTATATCAGTCAACCTATTTATAAACTATTTCACACTAAAAGCTACGTCAAAATTTCTATACATAAAATCAAATAAAATGAAAATGATACTCGCCGCACTACTTGGAGCAATATATTCCTTATATATTTTGCTTCCTTATAAAAATATATTCAGCTCAATGATTATAAAATTTTTAATGTCAGTGACCATCATATTAGTAGCTTTTGGAATAAAAAATAAAAAAAATTTAATAAAATGTACAGTTTGCTTTTACTCAATCAATTTCGCGTTCTCAGGATGTATTTTGGCACTATGGTTTATATTCAGGCTCGATGGATTAATAGTAAGCAACGGTATGGTTTACTTTAATGTTTCCCCTTTAATACTCATAATTTTGACTGTCTTATCATATACTCTTATAAGTATTATAAATAAATTTATAGGTAAACAAGAAAATACCTCGCTTTATAAAAAAATACATATCAGCATATCAAATAAAAATATAGACCTTAACGCTAAAATTGATACGGGTAATAATTTAAAAGAACCTTTTTCTAATTTACCTGTAATAGTTGTAAACCGAGAGAAAATAAATAGTCTTATACCCCAAGATATTCAACTATTAACCTCTCAAGATCTATTAAACCCTGAAAAAATTAAAAATCTTTCGACTAAATTAAGAGTAGTTCCCTTTAAGACAATCTCTGGAGAAGGGATACTCCCCGCCTTTAAGCCGGATTACATAACAATATATGATAATAATTCTGAAATTCAAAAAGAAGTATATATAGCAATTTGCAAAGAAGAAATATTAGATCCTAAATACGATGCATTAATTAATCCTGAAATACTTAAGTAAAATATATTTTAAAATCAAGGAGATGCAGTTTAATGAACTTTATTGTCAAAATTAAACAGAAAATTTTATCTTGGTATATTTATTCTTTTAAAAAATTGTTTGTATATTTAAAAAAAGACGTCCATTATATAAACGGACCTGAAGTACTTCCTCCCCCTCTTACTAAAGCACAGGAATCAGAAATTATGGCAAAAATCGTGGCAGGTGACAACACTGTAAGAGAACTTCTTATAACACATAATTTAAGACTCGTAGTATACATAGCCAAAAAATTCGATACTTTAGGTGCATGTGTTGAAGATTTAATATCTATAGGTACAATAGGGCTTATTAAAGCTGTAAATACATTTTGTCCGGAAAGAAACATTAAACTCGCTACCTATGCTTCAAGATGTATAGAAAACGAAATACTTATGTATCTTAGGAAAAGTTCTCAGCTGAAAAATGAGACTTCCATAGACGAGCCCCTAAATACAGATTGGGACGGCAATGAACTTTTACTTTCAGATATATTAGGAAGCGATAACGACTCTGTGGGGGTAAAATTAGAGCAGGAAGTGGAGTGTACGTTACTATCTCAGGCAATTGATAAACTATCCTCTAGAGATAAGTCAATAATGGAGTTTAGGTTTGGACTTTCAGGAAATAAAGAACATACCCAAAAGGAAGTTGCCGACCTTATGGGTATATCCCAGTCCTATATCTCAAGGCTGGAAAAAAGAATTATAGACAAATTAAAAAAAGATTTGGAAAAAGTATCTTAAAGGACATTTTTATTTTTGCTTTTTCTTATTTTGTCCAAATAGTATTGTGTATTTTTAATTGCCCAATACAAAAAAGAATAATGATTTTCTTCTAGATCATGTCCACCGTTAAATTTCACAAGGTCAACTAATGGACCATTTTCTTTAACTATGTCAGATATTATATCATAAATACTCTGAAAATATGTTAAAGATACTTTACTATATACAGACTTAAAGAATTCGTCTACATTCCTACAATTCTCTATAGCTCGGTTCCATAATTTAAGAAGATCCTTTGCATCTGAGTTATGTCGGTATTTATTTTTCTTTTCCTTATTTTTAGAATGGCTTATTAACTCTTTATTTAAATAATTAAGATCTTTTTTTAATTTCTGATCTAATCTTTTTTCTTCTGCTTTTTCTTTTTTTAATGCTTCTTCTGCTTCGGATTGTACTTGGGATATTGATAATTTTATGGAGATTCGAACCTTATCACAAGCTTTAGACATGTCTTTCCAATATTTAGCAGTTCCTATTCCTACAAATACGCTTCCTATTATCAATTTATGTTTAGCTAAATCATCAAGACATTTTTTTATTTTTTCAGCCCTCTGAAGTTGTTCATCAAGGTCCTCTGGTATTTCTGATTCCAAAGCGTTCCAGAGAGGCTCCACAATATCATTTTCCCTATTAAGTAGTTTAGTATCATTTTTTATATAATTTTTCAAATCGCTCATAGCCTGATACATTCCAGTGTCACCGAGAGTTAAGTCTTCTGCTGATTTAATGCTTGTAAATTTTTTACAAAAATTTGATAATAATGTATTAAAAAAATCCGCCATATTAATCACCTCTTAATATATTTTCATATAAATTATATATATATATATATATTAAATGTCAAGATTTTTATAAATTTAGCAAATTTTATGTTTTATCTATACAATTTTATTATTTCCTTAATTTGCCAAAAAAATCTTTTAAAATTTGAGAGCATTCTTCCTTTAATACTTCATTTAAAATTTTAGGTCTATGATTATACGGCAAATCAAATAAGTTTATAATTGATCCGCATGAACCCGATTTTGGGTCACTTGCACCATAAATTACTCTGGATATTCTCGCATTAATAATTGCACCCGCACACATAGCACATGGTTCCAAAGTAACATAAAGATGGCAGTCTATCAACCGCCATCTTTTTAAATATTTACATGCTCCATTTATCGCTTCGATTTCCGCATGGTACAATGCGTTATTTAACTTCTCCCTTTTATTATATCCGCTTGAAATCACTATATTATTATAAACGATTACGGCTCCGACCGGTACTTCATCCAAGTTAGCCGCAGTCTTAGCCTGATCTATGGCTAAATACATATATTTTTCGTCCTGCGTCATAATAACTATCCTTTAATGATTTAATTTTCCTCTTTATCAGTTTGAATATCATAATATTCTCTTTTTATATTAACTATACATTCATAAGAACTATCTATTACTTTTATACTTCTTTCTAAAGAACTTATAATCTCTTCATCTTTAGAATCCAGATCATATGGTATAAATAAATCAAATATTATTTTTGAAAAAGTATACCCCTGGACTATCCTAAGGTCACAAACTCTTGCTTTAGGATGAATCAACTTTACCATTTCAGATATTTTACGCCTTATCTCATTTACGAATTCGTCATCAACTACTATTGGGTCAAGATGGATAATCGCCTGACAATTAAATTCCTTTTTTAATCTATTTTCAATAGTGTCAATAATCTCATGAAGCTTTATAATATCTACGTTTGACGGCATCTCTACATGCAGTGAAATGATACTCTTAGTAGGACCGTAATTATGAACCATTAACTCATGTACGCCAACAACATGTTCATAAGAAAGTACCAATTTATTTATCTTACTTATTAAATCCGGATCAGGGGCCGTACCTAAAAGAGGGTTTAAAGATTCATTAAGCATAGTAATACCTGTAAAAATTATGAATCCTGATACTAAAACTCCTACATAAGCATCTATACTGATATTTGTAAAATATGTAAAAATCATACTAAGGACTATCGCAGTAGTTGCAACTACATCTATTAAACAATCTGCAGCAGTGGCCTTCATCGCAGAAGACCTTAAAATTTTTCCAAGCTTAGTATTAAAAAGCGACATCCACAATTTTAAACATAAAGAAAGTACTAAAATAATCAATGATGTTATATCTAGGCGGACATCCTCCGGAGAAAAAATTTTCTCCACAGACGATTTAATAAAGCCAAGGCCAGTAATAATTATTGCAACAGATATTATAAGACCAGATATATATTCTATTCTTCCATGACCAAAAGGATGCTTCTTATCTGCAGGATTTTCAGCCATTTTAAAGCACACCAATGTTACTATGGAAGATCCGGCATCGGCTAAATTATTAAATGCGTCTGCGCCAACAGCAATAGAAGAAGTGACCACACCAACAAATAACTTTGCCAAAAAAAGTACGGTATTACATATAATACCAGCTACTCCACTTAAAACACCAAATTGTTTTCTTGTCCGTGGGTCTTCCACATTGTATTTTTTATCTATAAATTTATTTATAATAAAATTAGTCATATATATATTTTAGCATTAAACTAAATAAAATAACAATATATTTATATTATAAAAAACCTAAATATTTATAAAAATGACTTTTACTAACTATTAAATATATAAAATACTAAAAGCATGTGGGAAGAGGATCACACGATATACTTTTAGGTGGTTCTGGAATAATCGTCTTATTGCATTCCTTATCATTTTCAAAGGCCGATTCCCCTAATGAATCTAAAAATTCAAATTCATTTAAAACATAAGACATAGAATATCTATAGTATCTTGGCATAACCTCCAAATCAGTCCAGGACTTATCGGCTAACTTTAGTCCAAGACTCCACTTATACGCTAGATAATTGTATCTGTTTTTAACGCTTACTTCATTTTTGCCGGAAATAAATTCGGCAATAATCCTCCATTTAGGACCATAATTTTTATATAAACTTATTAAAAGGTCATCAGAATAATCATCCCAAGGAGTATCTTTGTCATCGCTAAGATAATTTTTCCAACGTTCTCTACATTGTCTTGGGTTACGAGTAAGTACAAACTCTTCAGACACCCTTTTCCACGCTTTTTTCCCTAACCGGGAAACTCCGATTTTAAGTTTTGCATCTTCATCGGATGACCATCTTCCTTTATTGTACTGTGCAAATACAGAAAAAATACACATACTTAACCCACATAAAAAAATAAATACCAAACTAAATATTTTCTTCAATTATAAACTTTCCTTTCAAATTTAATCATAATAATATTATTATGATTACCCAGCCATTGTCAATGCCTCGATAAAATATTAGTTTATTTATTTTTATCAATAATTTTATAAATAAACAATCCTCCCAAAACTAATATTACAAAAGTCCCTATTATAAGCCTTTCATCAAAGTGACTTTTAAAGTCTTCGCTACTTTTATTATCATCTAATAAAACATAGTTATCATCAGAAACATTAATATTTTCATTATCATCATCAATTCTAGATTCATCATCTTGCGAAGGCGTTTTGCAGGGCTGAGGCTTATTATTTAAAGTCTCAGATTTACTTTTTTTAGATCTTTTGCGTACCTTTTCAGAAGAATTATCTAAAGGAGTATCCTTAGCGGTCTTCTCTTCCAAACACGGTTTATCACATCTATGAACATTGATAATGTAAGTACGTTTTAATTTAGCTTTTTTGTCATTTACAGTAATATTTATTTTTGTATCCTTGCCAGCAGGAGCAAGTTTCCTTTTATTAACTGAACTGTTTGCAAACTCATTTTCACAGCATATGTCAAAATCTATAAAATCAGTGTCATAACTTGCATAAATATCATATTCAAAAATATTCTTGTTAAAGTCCGGAACAAGTTCCCCACTTGACGGTACTAATTTCGACAAATAACAATTAGGCTTAACCTCTCCTTCAAGATTAACAGTAAGATTATTTAAATTAGTCAAATAAAGGTTACGGCCGTATCCATCTATAATTTCAAAGTCCAAAAACTCAAACTCACACGTACAAGAATCTACATTGGCCCTTGAATCAAAAATAAAATTACAAACATTAAAATTTGTATTTACTAATAAATTCGATTTTTTGCACATATATTCTATATGTAGTAAATTATCTTCAGCCTTTATATTAAAATTCCTTCTGCTCGTTCCTCTCGGTGCGGTAAAATTATTGTAAATAAACTTGCTGCTGTCATACTTAAGCGTAAATCTGAAAGCAATGACACTTAAATTAGAATCAGATTCGATAAACGTCTTTACCTTAAAGCTTTTACCTGCCTTTACGCAAGTATCGTCACAAACTAATTTAGCACCTATAAAATTAGACTCTGAAAAACATACAGGGATAAAATAAAAACAAATCACAGCTATAAATAAATTTACAATAATACTCTTATTCTTTATACTCATGTTTAAAAATTGACCTTTCCTTGAACTGTTTTAGTTTAGTGGTATAATTATAATGACTCAAATCTTAAGAATAATGAGGTTACATACACATGTTTAACTTTTTCAACATATCAAATTTAATACAATATGATTCACAAAAATGGTTTATAGAAATAGTGATTAATATAATCAAAATATTACTTTTACTACTTATAGGATTTTGGGTTATAAATAGAGCAAGTAAAATTCTTACTATTTTTTTAAGAAAAGCACATATGCAGCAAGGAATGATATCTTTTTTGGATTCCGTGTCAAAATTCACATTAAGAATGATTTTGATTATATCGGTACTTGATATGATGGGCGTAAATATGACGTCTGTTATGGCCGCTCTCGGAGCTTCTCTCGTAACTATAGGGCTTGCACTCAAAGACAGTCTTTCAAATATAGCAAGCGGCATACTCTTAATACTCAATAAACCATTTATAATAGGGGATTACATAAAAGTAGAAAACGTATCGGGAACTGTATCGAAAAT
This sequence comes from uncultured Eubacteriales bacterium, assembly GCA_948762645.1. Classification (GTDB taxonomy): domain Bacteria; phylum Bacillota; class Clostridia; order Oscillospirales; family Acutalibacteraceae; genus CAQBRY01. Next base: position 23,173 of record CAQBRY010000001.1, read on the forward strand.
CGAGATGGTCTTTACAACCCTCACAACAGATGATAGTAAAGTCGTAATAATACCGAACTCTAAATTAATATCTTCAAATATAGTAAGACAAAGTATTTGCGACTTACATAAATGTCACCTCAATTACACAGTCAGTAATCTGAAAAACTTCAAAGATATAAAAAAACAAATAGAAAAATTTACAATACTTGAAAATAAAATATCACAAATACCTTCTCCAAGTATAAATGTCAAAGAAATTCCCGAAGATAAATCGTACATAGAATTATCATTCTTCTGTGAAAAAAGAAATATGGAGTCTGTGTCCCAAAGGCTCAGTGAAAATATTAGGACCACCTTGAAAAACAAAAATATACTTATATTAGAAGAATCTATAAACAGTAAATCAGGGGAAGAAAATGATTAATTAAATTAATTATAACATTATTTTAATAAAAAATCAATCATAGAAAGGGCATTCTAATGAAATCAAATACCTTTTCAGCAGGAGTCAATCCCGGAGGGCTGCGAAATATACAAGAAATAAAAGTATTAATATGCTATATACTATCAAATATAGACACTAAAATTAAAAAATCAGATCTAATCTCGACACTCCAAAACGGCGGAATATCAAATTATTTTGAAACCAGTGAGGCCTTTTCAGACCTTGAGTCAAACAATAATCTAATATGTATAAATAATGATCAGGAAATATATACAGTATCCGAAAGTGGAAAAGTAATATCCGAACAATTAAACGGTTCTTTGCCTCACATAATAAAGAAAAAGTCAATAGAAGTTATCAATAATTTTATAAACACTATAAAAAGTAGAAATGAAAATACAGTAAAGATAGAAAAAAACAACAGAGGATATAATGTTACATGCGGAATATCGGGTGATGAGGACTTTAATTTAATGTCTTTTACCCTCTATGTTCCAGACATCGACCAGGCTACAATGGTAAAAGAAAACTTTCATAAAAATCCGGGAATTATATATAGGACTGTACTTGCTATTCTTACTCAAAATAAAGATCTATTAAAAGAATCTATAGCCAACCTGTCAAATTAGCTATATCAGCATATAAAAAAATCACTCTAAATCTTATAAAAATATACCGGTCATTTTACCAAAGTACTGGAAGCGGATCTTCGCAGATACTGGTCGGTATTTTGAGAATTATGGTGGGAAATTTATTTTCAAAGGTATTTATATCACACTGTCTTACTAAATCAGACATTTTTCTTTGTACCTCACGTCTATTATAGTCTCTCCGCATTAAACGAAGGTCTTTTATCCTTGTTGCCTCGCTTTTGCTAACGGAACGGAAAGTATCATATACCATTTCATCAAAAACCACGAAATCTTCAAACTTTTTCAGGATCTTACACGTATCACCAAAGCGCTCAGAAGGAACAGCAACTATGGTATCATTTTCTTTAATCATCTCTCCAAATTCAGAATATTTATTTAAAATCCTTCCTAAAAATATGTATCGTACCTCTTTATTAACCATTTTATCTAGAGAAGAAATTTTTTGTCTTTTAGATACTGATACTCGCTCGAACTTATCATTACAAATTATTAAATCAGCAAAAAAAATAAATTACAATTTTGCCTGAATTATCTATCTTCGTCCCCCGTCCAAACAATACTTAGGTTTAATATTTGAATACATAATAAAAACACAATTCCAATCTTTAAAACTTTTTCATAATATTCACCTCCTTAAGTTAATATTATATTAAATAATTATTATATTTTCAATAATATTTCTTAAAAAATATTTTTGTCCTCAAATTTCTTAATTAATCTTTCTGATGTTTGTACATACTGAGTAAACTTGACACCCATTTTTATTAACGTATAATAAAATAAATATTTAATATAGAAAAGTGAGGAGGCTAAATGTATTCAGAACTTTAATTTAAAAGATATAAAATCGTTAAATCTAGAAGAGCTTAAACAAGAATTCTTAAATTCTTCCTATAAAAGATATCAAGCAATACAAGTATTCAATTGGATAAATAAAGGTATAACAAATTTTGATGAAATGACAGATATTTCTAAAGAATTAAGAGAAAAATTTAAATCCAAATATACTATTTATGACGCAACTATTGAAAAAAAATTAATTTCTAAAATAGACTCTACCATAAAATATCTTTTTAAACTGTACGATGGAGAATTTATAGAATCAGTTTTAATGAAATATAATCATGGATATTCAATTTGTGTTTCAACCCAAGTAGGATGTAAAATGGGATGCAAGTTTTGTGCTACCGGAAAAGGAGGATTCTCCAGAAACTTACATCCCTCAGAAATAATATCTCAAATTCATACCGCACAAAAGGATAATAATATCAGAATATCTAACGTTGTTTTAATGGGAATGGGCGAACCTCTCGACAATTATGACAATGTAGTAAAATTTTTAAAGCTTATATCTTCTCATCAGGGGCTAAATATCGGCATGAGACATATCTCCGTATCTACATGCGGAATAGTGGACAAAATATATAAGCTTGCTGATGAAGGACTTCAGGTTACACTATCAATATCACTTCACGAAACCGACAATGAAAAACGGTCTAAAATTATGCCTATAAACAATAAATGGAAAATAGAGGAAATAATTAAAGCTTGTAATTATTATTTCCTAAAAACTAACAGGAGAGTGTCCTTTGAATATACATTAATTAAAAACGTAAATGACAGCAAACAGCATGCTAAAAATTTAATTAAACTTCTAAAAGGTATGAACTGCTACGTAAATATAATACCAATTAACAATATAGACGGCGGTATATATAAGCAGTGTACAAGATCAGAAGTAATATGCTTTTGTAACATGCTCATAAACGCAGGCATAACAGCTACTATAAGACGTACCCTGGGCTCTGATATAAATGCTTCATGCGGTCAATTAAAAGCAAAAAGTGCTAAAAATGTGGAGGGAGATAAGGTTGAAAGTACATAGTAAAACTGACATAGGACTTGTTAGAAAGTCTAATCAAGACTTCGTAATAAATAAAATCTTTTCAAATAATATAGCATGGTCAATAGTATGCGATGGAATGGGTGGAGCCAAAGCCGGAGATATTGCAAGTAAAACAGCTGCAACTAAAATTTCAGAATTTTTTGAGTTCTCTATTGAAAAAGAAACAACCGATGATATACGCCAGCTACATCTAGAAGCCATAAAATACGCCAATAAAGTAATATTTCAAAACGCTTCCAATGATAAGGAACTTGCAGGTATGGGTACAACTGTAGTGGTATCTATGATACATGAAGGGTATCTTCATACCTCTCACGTAGGAGATAGCCGGGCATATCTCATACGCAACGGTATTATAAAACAACTTACTATTGACCATTCTGTAGTACAGGAAATGATAAAAAACGGCGAAATTACAGAAAATGAAGCTCAAACACACCCAAGAAAAAATCTCATAACAAAGGCACTTGGTGTTAATAAAACAGTAACTTGCGACTATAACAGAACTAAAGTTCAAAAAGATGATATTATTATGCTTTGCACCGATGGCCTTACCAATTACCTCACTTCACAGGAAATACAAAAAATACTTTTAGAGAACACCCTGGAAAATGTGGTAGATATATTAGTAAGTCGAGCTAAGGATCTAGGCGGAAATGATAATATAACAGTCTCAGTAATAGAGATTTAAATATAAAAGTTTTAATCAAATACAGGAGCTGATATTTTTGGATAAATATACCGGAAAAAGATTAGACGCCAGGTATGAAATACATGAATTAATAGGCGTAGGCGGAATGGCCGTAGTTTACAGAGCCTATGATATAGTGGAAGAAAAAATAGTCGCCATAAAGATCCTTAAGGACGAATATTTAGGTAATAAAGAATTTATCAGAAGATTTAAAAATGAGTCTAAAGCTATCGCCGTGCTTTCCCATCCAAATATTGTAAAGGTTTACGATGTAAGTTTAGGCAGTAAAATACAATATATAGTAATGGAGTATATAAGCGGTATAACCCTCAAAGAATATATGTCTCAACAAAAAGAAATAAAATGGAACGAAGCAGTACATTTTATACAGCAAATACTTAAAGCTCTTCGTCATGCACACGAAAAGGGTGTCATACACCGAGACATTAAACCTCAAAATATAATGCTTCTTCAAGACGGTACGATTAAAGTAACAGATTTTGGTATAGCAAGATTCTTTAAACATGAAACTCAAACCATGACAGACCGTGCTATAGGGTCCGTACATTATATATCTCCCGAACAAGCCAAGGGGGAAATTACAGACGAAAAAGCAGACATATATTCCGTCGGCGTAATTCTTTATGAGATGATTACCGGGTCGCTTCCGTTTGAAGCTGATAATGCAGTATCGGTTGCAATAATGCAAATGCAGACAGCCCCAAAAAGACCTCGTGAAATAAACGAATCAATTCCCGAAGGTCTCGAATCCATTATAATGAAAGCTATGCAAAAAAATCCAAAAAACAGATATTTGTCTGCCGAAGAAATACTTACCGATATTGAAAAATTTAAAAAAGATCCAAGTATAAAATTTGAGTATAAATATTTTATAGATGATAATCCTACTAAATATATAGATGCCGTTAAAAAAGTAAAGTCGAGCGAAAACGACGACTATGGTGACAACTTTAATTACAAAAAAGATAATAAAAACAAATTTAAAACGATTTATATAGTAGGTGGAATTGCAGCTGCAGTTGTACTTTTTGCATTAATATTTTTAGGTATATCTATATTTAATTATTTTGGCAATAGTGCAAATAAAGACATAGAAGTTCCAAATTTGATAGGTATGAAATATGCCGATATTCAAGATAATCCAGATTATAAATTTGTGTGGAAAATAGAAAATGTATATGATCCAAACCAGGAAGAAGGCGTAATAATTGACCAGGATCCCCTTCCTAATACTAAAAAAGTAAAAGAAGGTGCAACAATAGTCTTAAAAGTTAACAGCTCCGGCGTTCTCGTCACTATACCAAATGTAAAAGGTCTTACGGAGGAAGTTGCAAAATCGAAATTTAGTAATGCGGGAATAAAATATGAAGTATTAATAATCGTAGATGATGATACCGCAGAAGGTCTGGTCAAAAACACAGATCCGGCAGAAGGAACCAAGGTAACTGCAGACACTACCGTTAGAATATACGTAAGTAAAGGTCCGGCAGAACAAAAAATACTTATGCCCGACATCATAGATAAAAATTTTGAAGTAGCAAAAAGTGAAATTCTTTCAAAAGGGTTGAAAATTTCAGAATCTATCGAATACGAAAACAGCGACAAATCAAAAGATACTGTTTTGGCAACAAATCCGCTACCGGGAGTACAAGTCAGTTTAGGATCAACCGTAAAAATTACACTAAGTAACGGTAAGAAAAAAGAAAAATCATTTGACATAAAAGTAGACCTGCCTCAAATTACAGATGAATCCGTACAAAATATTACTCTTTCCGTATATATCGACGGTATCCTTGACACTACAAAAACTATTAGACCATCATATAATAATGGTGAATATGTAGTGACTTTAAAAGGCACGACCGGCAAAAAAAGAGTCAACATAGACATAGACGGTAAACAATATCGAATATACGACGTGGACTTTGACGCTTCATCCGATAACGTTAAAAAAGTAGCCGCCTATGAATACAGCGAAACTGAGAGTAAAACTGCAAAAAATGCTGCTATTTTAAATACATTATAAATTAAATTCAAAGAAAAAATTGTTTTATTTATATATATATTTTTGGTCTCCTGAAATTACTTAATTTTTTAAGTGTTTCAGGGACAAAATAATTTTATATGGGTATTTAAATATATGTATCATTGACTTTTAATTAAAAATGTAATAACATTATTGGGGACATTTTTTAATTACTATAAAAATAATTTAATTTTACATATTTTTTAAAATACAAAAATTTATGTTAGGGGTGTATGGCTTTGGATAAAATAATAATATCCGGAGGGAAAAAGTTAAAAGGTAACGTTTCCATCAGCGGTGCAAAAAATGCTGCTGTTGCAGTCATACCTGCCACACTTCTTGCTGATGATATTTGCAGAATAGAAAATATTCCAAATATTAGTGATATAACGCTTATGTGTAAAATCATGAGTGAGATGGGTGCAAGTATAAAGATGGTAAACAAAAATACTTTAGAAATAGATCCTAGAAAAGTTGTATCTCCAGTAGCTTCGTATGATCTTATAAGAAACATGCGTGCATCATCTTACTTGATGGGAGCTCTTTTAGGACGTTTTTCTAAAGCAGTGGTTTCTTTGCCCGGGGGATGTAATTTTGGGGGCATAAGACCGATTGATCAGCATTTAAAAGGATTTTCTTCACTTGGAGCAAATTGTAAATTAGATGGCGGGGTAGTACATGTAAGTGCTGAAAAATTAATTGGAAATAATATTTATTTAGACGTTATATCTGTTGGAGCAACTGTAAATATAATGCTTGCAGCAGTAAAAGCCGAAGGATGTACAGTAATTGAAAATGCCGCTAAAGAGCCTCATATAGTAGATCTTGCCAACTTCTTGAACTGTATGGGAGCAAATATATGCGGAGCCGGAACTGATATTATCAAAATACATGGTGTAAAAAAATTAAAAGGTATAACTTACTCAATAATTCCCGATCAAATCGAAGCTGGAACATATATGATCGCAGCTGCCGCAACTAAAGGCGACATCACAGTAAATAATATAACTCCTAAACATTTAGAATCCATAACAGCCAAATTAGAAGAAATGGGTATTTGTATAGAAGAAAAAGATGAGTCTGTAAGAGTATATGTAAATAAAGATTATATGACTAGATGTAATATAAAAACCCTACCATATCCTGGATTTCCTACTGATATGCAACCCCAAATAACAACTTTACTGGCAATCGCTCATGGTACAAGTATAGTAAGTGAAGGCGTATGGGACAATCGATTTAGGTATGTTGAAGAACTTAGAAGAATGGGAGCTCAAATATCGGTTGACGGAAAAGTGGCAGTAATAGAAGGGGTACAGCAGCTAAACGGAGCGGCTGTAAGGGCCACAGATTTACGTGCGGGGGCTGCATTAGTTATAGCAGGTCTTTCTGCAAGTGGAACTACCACTATAGAGGAAATCTCACATATAGAACGAGGATACGAAAATATAATTGAAAAATTCAGTAACCTGGGTGCAGATATAAAAAAGGTAACTTTCGACGATAGTCCAATGGACAGTGTGGCAAAAGCGCTCTAAAAAAGTCTTCTTTGAATATAGATAAATTCAAAGAAGACGATTTATTTTTAGTATTTAAAGACTAGTCTTTTAATTTAAAAGATTCGCAATCTACACATTGGCACTCAGTAGGATGAGGTTCATGCGTACCAATACATACTTTATCTAAAGAACAGTAGTCTTCAGAATTGCAATGATGCATACAAGATGCCACCGTACATTTAATATTTTCATTCTTTTTATTTTCCATCAAAATCTCCCCCTAATTATATTAATATACTTCTTAATTAGTATTTGAAATCTTGATGAATTTATGTGAAAATATTATTTTTTAATTTTAGTTAGTCCATTGGATATACATTGTAAATTATCTGCCCACGCAGAAACACAGTCCCCCAACTCCCTAGTATATGCACTGAAACTTTTACTATCTGTCTCAATAAATCTTTGTTCTTTCACAATTGATTTATAGTTACCAAGATACGGCTCAATATCTTTTTGAAATATTGTCGATAATTTTGTTTTCTGTTCTTCACCATTATATTTACTTAAAGTTTCATCGATTTCCTTTCCAGTAGGAATCCACTTCACCGCATAAGTGCCCATTTTTGCGATATAACCTACAATTTTTTCGGGAACTTCACCTTTTATTTCGTGTGACTCAGATTTATCATCTTTGGAAGAGGACTTTAATATACCATGTGTCTTTAAATATTTTGTATAGTTAATAACACTATAATCATAAATCTCTTTAAGGCACGTACTCCAAAATAATAATTCTACTACATTTTTTTTCTTGATGCTTACTTTAGATAAACTTTCCTTCATATATTTAAGAGCTGCTAAAGTTTTACTTCCAACAGGGGGGAATTTGAATTT
>CAQBRY010000001.1:31302-58765 GCA_948762645.1 uncultured Eubacteriales bacterium
ATATAATATCACTCCTCAAAATAATAATATTAACTATAATACATTATATAAAATGCTAAATAAAAAATCAAGTATTTTTGTATATTATCTTGAAAGGATTATAAAAATGTATATAAATATATGCAAAAAATTACGTCCGCAAAACATTTTAGACATATCAGGACAAAATCACTTAGTAGGTAATAACGGCATAATAAAAAATATACTTGAATCAAACAAAATACCAAATATGATATTTTACGGTCCGCCAGGGGTAGGCAAAACCACGATTGCAAAAATTATATCTTCAAAGTCTAAAATGAAAGCAGTCTATTTAAACGGTACAAATACATCTTCCCAAGAAATAAAAGAGGTAATATTGCAGTCCGAAAAAATAGACTCCCAAAATGGAATACTCTTACACCTCGATGAAATACAATACCTTAATAAAAAACAACAACAAACTTTACTTGAGGCCATAGAAGAAGGAAATATTAAATTAATAGCCTGCATGACTGAAAATCCGTGTTTCTATATACATGACGCGCTCCTGAGCAGATGCATGGTATTAAAATTTGAATCTTTAAAACCCCAGGATATATCTAAGATTCTAATAAAAGCAATAGACACGCTAAAAAAAGAATTAAATATGAACATTTTATATTCAGACAACGTAGTAGAACATATTTCGAATTTTTGTCTTGGAGACGTAAGAAAAGCTCTAAACACTCTTGAAATGTGTGTTTTATCGTCTCAAACTATAAATGGTGAAAAAAATATAACTATAGAGCAAGTAACCGCTATTACAAACTCCAAATCACTTCCATATAATAAATCAGGAGATGACCATTATAATCTATTATCTGCATTTCAAAAATCAATAAGGGGATCGGATCCTGATGCAGCTCTTCATTATCTTGCAAAATTACTTGAGTTTGGAGAAATACTTTCTTGCTGCCGCAGACTTATGATATGCGTTTGTGAAGATATAGGTCTTGCTTACCCTCAAATTATACCCATAGTAAAATCTTGCGTAGATATTGCTATGAACGTAGGTATGCCCGAGGCCAAGATACCTTTAGCCGATGCTGTTATATTAGCGTGTATTTCACCAAAATCAAATTCTGCATATTTAGCCATTAATAAAGCATTTGAGGAACTGAATTCTAAAGATTGTGGCTTTATGCCCGGATATCTAAGTCAATCTCCAAATCCGGATTTTAAGTCAAGCAAAAACTCTTCATATTTATATCCTCATAACTATAAAAATTCATGGATCTCACAACAATACCTCCCTCTCAAAATAAAAAATTCTAAATACTATAAATACGGTAAAAACAAAAATGAACAAGCATTTAAATCATACTGGGAAAATATTAAAAACAAGACAAATTATAACTGGTAATCTTAAAACATATAATTTAATATTCATGTGTTAAAAAAACTATATTTAGGGTGTGTTTTAATATTGATTAATATGTTTTATTCTATAATATCGGGGATTATGTGTTGCGTACTGCACGTAATAAGTCCAAATATCTTTCCAAAACCGCTATCCAGTAAAGACGAAAAAAAATATCTCAACTTACTTTCTAAGGGAGATAAAAACGCAAAAGATAAACTTATAAAGCATAATTTAAGATTAGTAGCACACATAGTCAAAAAATACTATTCCTCAAAAAACTACTCGGAAGATTTAATATCTATAGGAACAATAGGTCTTATTAAAGCAATAAATACCTTTAATTTTGATAAAGGAATTAAACTTTCCAGTTATGCAGCAAGATGTATAGAAAATGCTATCCTCCCACTATGGATACAATTTTATCTATACATCTTTATTATTTTATCAATGATTTCAACCTTTTGCTTTTTAGAAACATTTAGATTTTCAAAATAGTCTTTTAACTTATCAAGATAAATCTTAGTAAATTCATCAGAAAGATCATCAAAACTACGGTTTACCTCAGAATAATTTACATCAATCTCCATATATCTTTCCCTACTTAAAAAATAAACTTTTACATTAAGATATATTTACTTTCACCTTAAGTTATTCCGTAATCATCATCTAATTAAAAGATGTAAAACTACTTATCAAATCCCAGATATAGTTACTTCCTCTTGAAATAAGTATACCGGTAATTATAAAACCTATGCATTTGACTTTTGACTTCACGCCAAAATATTCTAATAAATTCAGTTCGTATGAAACCGAAAAAAGTATTCCGAAAGCAATACTCAAAACCATCTGCAATACAACTTACCCTCGTACAAAAAATTCATTGAAATAAGCAATAATCCCTTCTATCAGTATAGAAAATGGAGTTATGCCTAAAATCTTTTTATCCAACCCTGTCACTCATTCTACTATTTCGGTATTTTTTTAGATTTATCCAGGATAAATAGTGTCGCTGATAAGTAAATTTATATCCTTGATCTAGATATACTTTACTCCGATTCCTAAAAATGTTTTTGCTATATTCCGCAAAGTATCGCCTTTTTTACAATATAAAGCTAAAATAGTAAATCATACTGCTGATTATTATTTCCCTGAGATGAACCCCATGATTTTATGAAATTAAGATTTGCACTTTCCATAACTTATCTATAATCTTTATATGAAACATTCATATTAACATTTCCATTGACACCACTGACTTTTCCAGAATCCGTATATTGCCATATCCCGCATTCATAAGAAGGTTCTTTATTTCCCCACTTAACAAGCCATATATCATATCTATTTAAAAGTTTGCCTTTACAAAGATAGGAATTGTTGAGCTGGTTAGGATTACAATATATTATTGCATAATATTTCATTACAAAATGCTTTACATATGTCAGTTAAAACTCTTTTTTTGAAGGAATCATAGAACCTATCTTCAATGTCGAAAACTATAGGATATTCGAAAGAATATCCTATAATATTTTCAAAACAAAACTGTGCTTCTTCCACAGCATCCATAACTATAGCTGCATAAGAATAATGATTAAATCCCACAATGTATACCGGCATATTTCACTCTTCTTAAATTACTACAAAAACACTTATCTATCTGATTAGGATTTTTTCCCGTATCCTTCTCTAATCATAGCAAAATCAATACATCGCTCTTTACCTTTTCCCAACCTATACTTCCCTGCCATACGCTTACATCTATTCCTTTAAGCATTCTTCCACTCCTTATCAAAAAATAAAAATTCTTGTCATACTATTCAAATAAAAAACAAAACAGTTATATAAAAAAGTATAAATAATCCCTCTTTTAAAAATAATTTATAGTGATATAATATAAATTACAAAATAAAAAGTTAGGGCGTGATAAATATATGAATATAATATCCAAAGTCAAGTCTTTACGAACTTCAATTATGGTAACATTTTCATCTATAATTAGTTCAAATGGCAATAGTAAAACCGAAAAAAATGGTTTCCCTAAAGATTTCGTTATAGTAACAGATATTGTTCCTGAAGTAATATTGGAAATGAGATATTACAGTTCCTATAATTTTATAGGGGAAAGGATAAATTCATATCAAGCACCTGTCGCTATTCTTACAAAACAGGCAGCTGAAAAACTTAAATTAGTATCTGAATATCTAAATAAAAAAGGATATACTATTAAAATTTTTGATGCTTATCGTCCTTTATCCGCCGTAAAACACTTCCAGCGCTGGGCTAAAGACACCGGCAATACTAAAATGAAAAATTATTTCTACCCAGACGTTGACAAAAAAGATCTTTTTGACCTTGGATATATTTCTGAAAAGTCGTCGCATTCCCGCGGGAGTACGTTAGATATAACTCTAGTTGATATGAAAAGCGGCAAAGAAATAGATGCCGGATCCCCATTTGACTTTTTTGGAAATATATCACATCACGATACAAACCTAATAACTAATCAGCAGGAAAAAAATAGGCTTATATTAAAACATGCAATGGAAAAATTCGGATTTAATTCATATTACGCTGAATGGTGGCACTATACATTAAAAAATGAACCATACCCGGATAAATACTTCGATTTTCCTATAAAACAATATACTTCAAAATAATCTTTTTTCATTATTAATACGACTAATATTGACACATGTCAGTTTTATTTTATATAATCACAAAGATATTTTAATAAAAAGAGGTGAAAATAATAAAAAATATACTAAAAAGGCTTGTAGTATTGTCACTACTATTATTTCAAGTCTTTAATATCAAGTCCCCGGCTTACAAAGTTCCTATATACTTTGAGGATATAAATTTTAATAAATATTTGTTATGCGAAATAGAACATGATTCTAGTCCTGGCAGATTAATGAGACAATTTATGTACTTTGTTACTGGCATTAGGTTTAATACAGATGAATTTAACTCCAAATTCAAGCATCCATACGTAGGATATTGCACTAAAGACGGTAAGGTAGACTACATACATATTGGTTTTCAATATACGTCTACTTGGAAATCCAAAAATTTAAATATAACTTTCAATCCTTAATATTTCACTCTTATAAATATCCAATAAATTTAACTTAATGACCATATTTAATACTAAATATAGTTATAATTTTTTATTTTAATACAATAAACAAGTTATCAATAAATTTATTTTCCTAAATATTTAATAATTTTTTATCCAATCTCTAAATAACATACTTTATAAAACAATAAAATCAAATAACTAACATAATAATATAGTAATATACTAAATGAAAGAAGACCATTTAAAATGTCATATTACTATATTTACAGCAGAAAATCTAAATATACCGGCAAAGGAGAATCCGTTGAAAATCAGATAAAGACTTGCAAAAAATACATACTTTCAAATATTAATTCAAATATTGATGAATCGGAAATCATTATTTACGAGGACGAAGGTTTTTCGGGTAAAAACTTTTTAAGGCCTCAGTTTAAAAAAATGCTGTCTGATCTAAACTCACATGATGTGAAGTGTATTGTATGCTATAGACTGGACAGAATCAGCAGAAACGTAAGCGACTTTTCCTCTCTTATTACTAAACTGGACAATAAAAAAATATCATTTATATCCGTAAAAGAACAGTTCGATACCTCAACTCCAATGGGCAGAGCTATGATGTATATAGCGTCTGTCTTTGCCCAGCTTGAAAGAGAAACTATTGCCGAAAGAATACGCGACAATATGATGATGCTTTCAAAAAGTGGCAGATGGCTTGGTGGGACTTGTCCGACAGGGTTTAAATCCGAAAAAGTCAGTGAGGTTCTAATCGACGGAAAATCCAAATACATGTTCAAATTAAAAAGTATACCTTCCGAAATAAAAATTATAAGAACGATATACAATAAATTTATAGAAACACAGTCTTTAACGCAAACCGAAACTTATCTGATCCAAAATAATATTCTCTCTAAAAATAATAAAATGTTTACGCGATTTACTATCAAAAATATTCTTCAGAACCCTGTATACATGGTGGCAGACAAAACAGCTTACAACTTTTTTAAACAAAGCGGTGCACAAACGTATAAAGATAAAAATATGAAATATAATGGTAAATACGGAATAATGTCTTACAACAAGACGCTCCAAAAAGGCGGTTCCAAACATTATCAAAAAGATATAAAAGACTGGATAATATCAGTTGGTAAACACAAGGGGATAATAGAGTCGGATAAGTGGATAAAAGTTCAAAAGATACTTCAAATCAATACTTCAAAAGCCTATAAAAAACCTAAAAGCAACGTTGCTTTACTTTCCGGAGTTCTATTTTGCGGACTGTGCGGAAATTATATGAGGCCTAAATGCAGTAAAAGGAAAAATCAGGATGGTGAATATATTTATAGTTATATTTGTAGTCTTAAAGAAAAAAGCAGAAGATGCGTATGTAATGTAAAAAATATAAACGGAAATCTGCTTGATAAAAAAATCTGGCAAGAAATAAAAAATATAAAAATACAAAAAGAAAAATTTTTAGATCAAATACTTAAATTTAAAAAGACAATATTATCCCATAAAGAATACAATATTACTAATCTAAAAAGAGAGCTTCACAACTTAGACGCTAATATTTTAACTTTAATAAAGTCCATATCGCCGGACAACGACAGTAAAACAAACGAATATATTACTCATCAAATCAACATACTAAACGTTCAAAAATCAGAACTTAAGCAAAGTATATCATTATACGAGAAATCAGAAGGTAACATAGATGTAAATAAACTGCATATAAAAAATATTCTGGATAACTTAAGTATAGCGGAAAAAAGAGACGTCATAAAACTTACCTTTAAAAAGATAGTATGGGACGAAAAAAAAATAAATATCGTAGTTTGATTTAGACGTTATGTTAATATAGCAAATGAAGTACTGATGCATTTAAGGAACGCAAAAAAGACGTTACTCGACGTATCAATGAACGAACCCATAGAAACAGACAAAAACGGTAATGCACTCACTATAATAGATACTATCCCGTCAGACGAATGTATAGACGACAAAATATTCCTGAAACTAGACATCCAAAAACTACAAAAAAATATATACGCCTTTTTAAGCTCAAGAGAAAGAATAATAATATCCCTGCGATACGGTCTTGGAGGACATAAACCCCTTCCTCAAAGAGAAGTGGCTAAGCTTTTGGGAATATCCAGATCTTACGTTTCGAGACTTGAAAAAAAATCACTTGAAAAACTTAAAAAAGCATCCGCCAAAATCGACAGGAAAATTTAATATATTGTCTTAATTGTCTCCTTAATTTCTTACATATTCTGGAATTTTAAACATCATTATTGGTTTATCTCTTGAAATTCCATGTACTTAAATAAAGTACATTTATAACATTTCATCTGATTATGTACTTAAACTTGATTTATTGTAAATACTATATAAGTACATTATGAGGTGATGTAAATGGAAAAAGATAAACATTTAGGAATTAGAATTGATGCCCAAACACACTATAAACTCCATTACATTTCCAAATATGAAGGTAGAACTGGAAACGGACAAATCCTATATTTAATCCAAAAGTGCATAAGAGAGTTTGAAGATGAACACGGTGAAATTAAATTCTGAACATGGTAATAATTAAGAGGAGAAAAAATATGTCCATTAAAAGCTTGTCGATTAGGATAGATTCAGATACACTAGGTAAACTACATATTATTGCGGATTATGAAGGTAGATCCGCTAATAGTCAAATTTTATATTTAATTCGCCAGTGTATAGAAAAGTATAAAAATAGAATAATTGAACTAACTGATGGCGAAACCAATTCAAAGGTGGATACATGAGTAACGAAAATATTTTAAGATATACTTTAAGAGTCAGCAGAAATCTATTTAAAAAATTTAAATACGTGGCTGAATATAATGGAAGATCTGCCAATAAAGAAATAGAACAACTTATGAAATTAAAAGTTAAGGAATTCGAAAAAGAATATAGTAAAATTAATCTCAATGAAAACAAAGATAACGATTGACGGGATAAAAATAAGCAAACGTCTTGGCATAGAGGAGCATAAATGTATAAAATTAAACATCTTTCTGTAAGGATTGAAAGTGATCTTCTTAAAAAATTTAAATATGTCTGCAAATATGAAGATAGATCCGCTAACGGTCAAATCCTTAGTTTTATAAGAAAATTCGTAAATGACCTTGTACAAAAACACCATAAAATTGAACTCAATGAAGGTGAAAATTAAAATATTTTTTAAACAAATTTAAAAAAGAAAATGATAAAATTAAATTTAGCCAAGACAACAATAATAAAGGAGTAAAAATACTATGCCTAATGTAGATTTTTTACTTAAAATCGATGAACAATTATTAGGTAAATTTGATGTGATTACTGAAGAAGAAGGTACTTGCATTAATGATAAAATATTAAGTTTCATTAGTAAATACGTAGAAAAATATGAAGAACTTTACGGCGTAATAGACTTCTTAACAAATTAACTTAAAATGATCTCCTTTTACTATAAAGAAGATCATTTCTTTATTTTTCTACTAAGTTGACTATTAAATTGAGTATATTTTTTAGCGACTCGGATTTATCAAACGTCTCGCATGAATGCTTCATGAACCTCAATTTTTTCTTATTTTTGAGTAAATCTTTAATAGTTTCGGCCGTCGTGTCTCGGTTTAACCTCACAGCCATATTATTATCCACTAAAAAGTCCGCATTCTCTTCCTCCTGACCCGGTATAGCATTAAATATCGCCATCGGAAGATCACAAGCAAGGGCTTCAGTTATTGTAAGTCCACCGGGTTTAGTAATAATCAGGTCTGCAATACACATATATTTATGTACTTCATCAGTAAAATATATTATACGTGTATCTTTACGGTAAATTTTTGATTCTAAATCTTCTCCGTTACCTTCAGAAAAATTAAGTCTTTTCCTTAATTTGTTAAGTTTACTAATATATTTCCACGATTTTATATTAAATGAAAATTTAGAAAAAAGTTTAGGATACTTATAAACCTTTTTTTCTCTTTCGTAAACTATAGATTCAATAGTATCATAAAGTTTAGGATTTCTGCCAGTAATTATTATAATTTGGAAATCCAAATCTATTTTCAGAATATCTTTATATATGGAAACGATATTTTCTACTCCAAAACTACCTGCCATAATTAAAACCGTCGGAATACTTGATTTAAATCCCATTTGTTTAAGAAGAATGTTTCGGTCTCTTTTAGTATAAAATTCATCTTCTATAGGTATTCCGAAGGGGTATACTATATTCTTATCTACACCCATTTCCATCATTGATTTCATCATGTCATCGCTTGCCACGATATAGGCACTGACATTTTCTGTAATCCACGTCCTGTGAGGAGCATAATCCGTTATTATACACACAACAGGTACATCCGCTTTTCCTATAGATTTAAGTTTTGATACCATTTCGTTAGTAAAAGGGTGGGTAGTAACTATAATATTCGGTTTGTAATCATTTATTAGAGGCACAAGTTTCCTGCTAACTATACTATTTATTCCAAATATTAAATGATTTACAACCTTATTATTTGTTGACTTATAAATCATTTTATATATATTAGGCATTCTCTTTGCCAAATACTCATAGCCTTCAGTAACTGTTTTATTCAGAAGCGGACTTATATATTTTAAGGTATCAACAACATTTACGTCTATATTGTTCTCCTCAAAATACTCTTTCATGGCATTAGAAGCCCGCATATGTCCGCCGCCCGTGGAAGCTGAAAGTATTAATATCTTCAAAACTATTTCCCCCTCTAGAAACTAATTATAATCATTATACTTTTAAATTTTAAGATCTACAATAGTAACTCCAGATTCTCCCTCTCCAAAAGTTCCCAGCCTAAACCCCAATACACTTTTATTTCCTTTTAAATATTTAGATATTTCTCTTCGAAGCACTCCCATACCTTTTCCATGAATTACCGTAATTTTTCCTATCTTAGCAAGTATACTGGAATCGATAAACATATCAAGCTCATGTATGGATTCCAAAACATTTTTTCCTCTTAAATCTATCTCACTACGAGCGCTTATATTTTTTATACTTCTAACTTGGCTTACAACCATGCCCTTACTTTTTTTGATACCCTTACCGCTCTTTAATACTTTTAGTTTCTCTTTGGATACATTTAATTTCATGTTTCCCACTTGTACCAATAAAACGCTTTCAGACTCAAAAGATATTACTGTTCCTTCTTTATTTATCCCCAAAATCAATACGTTATCTCCTACTTGAAGATTATCATTTTTTTCTCCTGCAGTTACCTCGTCGACCGGATCTACTTTGTTTTCTATTTCTTTTATTTTTGAATATATGCTTCTGCGTTTTTCGGGGGAAATATTTAAGCTGTCTTTTCTAACCGACCGTATCTCGGACATTAACTCTTCCGTTTCAGATCTTACCCTATCTAAAAGACGTTTTGCTTCATATTTATATTTTTCAGTCTCACTATTTTTTTGTCTTTCAAACCGTGATAAATTATCTTCAAATTCTTGTCTTAACTTGTTGTATTTTCGGTGTTCGTCCTGAGCTGCTGCTAATTTCTTTTCCAACGATATTCTTGTATTTTCAAGTTTTCTTATAATCTCTTCAAGGTCAATGTCGTGACTATCAACAAGTCCCTTTGCTTTACTAATTATATTTACATCAATTCCAAGTTTTTCAGCTATAATAAAAGCATAAGAATTGCCGGGAACACCAATAGTTAATTTATACATTGGTTTTAAGCTTGAAATATCGAACTCACAGCAAGCGTTTTCTACCCTGCTGCTGACGACAGCATATTCCTTTAATTCCTTATAATGCGTCGTAACTATAAGTTTAGAACCTACACCCTGAATACTTTCAATTATAGATCTCGCAAGGGCAGCCCCCTCAGCCGGATCCGTTCCCGCACCTATTTCATCAAGCAAAACAAGCGACTTGCTCGTAGTATTTTCTAAAATATTTACTACATTTTTAATATGCGAGGAAAATGTCGAAAGAGACTGCTCTATACTCTGTTCATCTCCGATATCGACAAGTATATTGTCAAAAATACATACTTCGCTTCCAGAATCCGCAGGTATCATCAGTCCGGACATCGCCATAGCACACAAAAGTCCCACGGTCTTTAATACTACAGTCTTACCACCCGTATTTGAACCTGTAATAATTAAAGAGTCAAAGTTTATGCCTAAATTTATGTCAATCGGTACAACTTCATTTTTAGGTATTAAAGGATGTCTTGCCCTTTTTAAATTGATCTTCCCCTCAAGGTTAAATCTTGGAATAAAGCATTTAAGTTTATATCCTAAATTTACTTTTGCAAAAATAACGTCCAGATCAATCAGGGCGTCATAACTACGAATAATATCGTCTGAAAAATTAGATATTTCCTGTGAAATCTCTTTAAGTATACGCTCTATTTCATACTTTTCTTTTAGTCTTAAAGACCCCAAAGTATTATTATCCTCGACCGCAAACATGGGTTCGATAAATACAGTTGATCCACTTGCGGAAATGTCGTGTACAATTCCCTGTACTTCAGACCTGTACTCGGATTTTACAGGTAAAACAAATCTTGAGTCTCTTATTGTGACAATAGGATCCTGAAGACATTTTTGATATTTAGGACTTCTAATAATATTTTCAAGTTTTTCACGGCTTTTCGCACTTATCAACCGTATTTTACGTCTTATATCATAAAGATCCTTTGAAGCATTATCTGCTACCTCGTCCTCAGACAGTATAGAATTTTCAATTTTGTTTTTTAAATAGGAATTAGAAGTTATACTGTCAAAATAACTGTCAAGAGACGTCTGGATTTCTAAAAACTGTTTTTTATAATTCTTGACGTTATCAATCGCCTTTAAAACAGACAAAACCAAAAGCAGTTCCCCTGCAGAAAGTACTGCTCCGAAAGTGGATCTTTTTACGATTTCAGTAATATTCTTGATCCCACCAAAACCGGGACTTCCAAATTTACATGAAAGTATATATCCGTCGTCGGTTTCTTTAAGCAGTCGATTGCAACTTTCCAAGTCGCCGAAACACGGACGAATACTTAAGATCTTTTGTTTAGAGTCTTCATTTGAAGTCTGATCTGCGAGCAACCTCAATATTTTATCATACTCAAGCATTACTAAGTTCTTATTCATATTCTTTTCTCACTTCAAAAATATAATTATTCAGAGATTTAAAAAAATCTAAAGATTTAAATCTATAATCTACGTGCCGGGAAACGTATTTTTCACATAAGGATGAAAGTAGATTAATTGTATTGTCAGAAATCTTAAATAGAAAAAGTTTATCAAATTTTGAATAAATAATATGTCTCATAGCGTCTAGAACGCTCGCACTTATCAAAATCAATTCATAACTATTATTACTGTTTTTTAGACAATCATTACACACTAAAAAAGAATTTTTAACGTCAAAATAGAGCTTTTCGCATTTATACTCCCTGCATCCTATACATCCTATCAAATTCGGCATATATCCGGTAAGTGAACAAATTCTAAGTTCAAGTATCGACTTAATAAGATAAATATTCATCTTGTCCTTTAAAAGAAAATACAAACAATTTAAAACCAGACGCAAGAAATCCCTTGATTCACCTTCTCTTGGAGATAAAACAAGGGCTATTTCACAAAAGTACTCTGCAAGGGAAAATTTTTCCATGTCGTACTTCAGGTTTTCAAATCTTTCTTTGACTTCTACTTCATCTACTATGTATCCTTTGCGTCCTTTAAAGAGCGTGGCCTCACAATAATAAAACATCTGAAGTGAACCACTGTTTTTCGTGCGAAGTCTTTTAGCGTTAGGCGATATTACGCTTATTACGCCTCTATCTTCAGTTAAAATATTTATTAATTTATCGCTTTCACCTATATCCATTTCCTTGAGGACTAAACCAGTTATTGTTATTTTCATTATTGTCTTCCTCTCGGGGAGTTAATAATTTATAATTTTCATATCTATAAAGCAAGTAGTCTTGCACTTTACCTGTATTAATAAAATTTTGCCACGCTTTATCTGGATTCATATATATCCCTCCAAACATATTTGATAGTTACAAATACATTATACAACAAATTTCTCTGGGATATATAGTGTAAAATATAGAAAATGCATTATATTTTTTATGCAATATGCTCTATGTGCAGTCCTATAAGGACTAAATGCTATATCCTAAACTTTTTAACATATTTAACTTATCTTTCCATCCCTCTTTTACTTTTACCCAAATCTTAAGATTAACCTTATTTCCAAGCATATTTTGAATATCTGTTCTTGAATCAATACCTATTTTTTTTATCATATCGCCGTTTTTTCCGATAATTATAGATTTATGGGAATCTCTATCGCAATATATAGTAGCAAAAATATCAATCAGGTCTGAATTTTCTCTCTTCTTCATGGACTCTACGTATACGGCGGTTCCATGAGGTACTTCTTCATCTAAACATCTAAGCATTTTTTCTCTGATAATTTCTGATACTAAAAATCTTTCTGATTTATCCGTGATTTCATCGCTTGGATAAAAAAATACAGACGGTTTAGCTAATTTTTTTATTTCATTTAAAAATATATCTCTTCCGTCACTTTTTTTGCAGGAAACAGGAACAACACATTCATAATTAAATAAATTACAATACTCAGAAATTTGAGGCATTAATTCTTCTTTATTATTCACTAAATCTATTTTATTAATAACAAGAACAGCCGGTAAATTACGGCTTTTTATTTTCTCCATAATATTTTTATCAGCGTCGCTAAATTTCTTGCCAGCTTCAATTACATGTATAAACAGATCAATACCAAAGCAGGCTTCGTCTATTTCCTTTGCCATATACTTATCAAGATTTGACCGTACTTTTAAAAATCCCGGGGTATCTAAAAATACAATTTGCATATTCTCGTCAGTAAATATACCTGCTATTTTATTCCTTGTTGTCTGAGGCTTGTGCGATACAATAGACACTTTTTGATTTAAAATCATATTAAGAAGCGAAGATTTTCCAACATTCGGTCTACCTACTATCGTAGCAAACAAAGATTTTGTTTCTTTCATATATAAATTCCTAATCCATATTTTTTTTATTAAATTTAAAGAAATTTTTTGTTTTGTTTATAGTCTCCACAGGTCCATAATAAATATAAAACACGCTAAATAAAGTAAATATTCCCAAAATCACTATACTTGCCGGATATAAACAAAAGAAATTAAATATCCTAAAATAAGCATTAACATCTGAAAAAAGTATGATTCCCACAATGACTGATACCACAGCACTAACAAAAACCGCTCCGGCGGCAACATCTTTAATATTTTTAGCTGCGGCATTGTATTCAGACACAAATATATCCGAAAGACCTTCAATAGCAGTATTAACCATCTCAGCAGCTATAACTGATAAGATGGTCAAAATTAACATTATTAACTCAATTCTAGAAAGCTCAAAAAAATATGAAAATATTAAAACATAAATAGCCGCTACACAGTGTACTCTCATATTACGCTCATTATTTATGCAATATTTAATACCTCTTATGGCATACTGAAAACTTTTCAAAATCCTCATAGACTAAAATTCTTCACTATTTAAAACGTAAGATGACGTACAGGGAAGACCTAATAAATTCATAACTTTTTCTTCTTTTTCACGCATATGAAGCTTATCAAGATTACTTGATTCATGATCATATCCTAAAATATGGAGCATACCATGTGCTACCAAATACGCCATTTCTCTTTGCATAGAGTGACCGTAAAGATTACTTTGTTCTATAACTTTTTCAACGGATATTACTATATCACCTAAAATTTTAGCTCCATTTTCAGGATCAATATCATATTTTCCATCTTTACCCATAGGAAAAGATAATACGTCTGTGGGCATATCTTTTTCTCTATATTGTTTATTTAAATTTTGTATGTACTTATTGTCAACAAGAGAAACGCTTACTTCTGCAGATCCTTTAAAATTTTCCATTTTTAAAACTGCATTGCAGCATCTTCTAATTAACATTCTAATACCTGTGGGGATCTTAATTTCTTTTTGTCTATCAGAGATTATTACTCTGATCTTATCTACGGCCATAAATAACATCCTTTCTAAGATAAAACCGTAAAAAAATATCTTTAAATATTATTAAAACTTTAAAATCATAGATTATGTAGTATAAAAACAAATTAACATTTAAACTATTATTCATTATAACTATTTTTGAATATCATGTCAATTCTTTACACCGATTTAACAATATTTACTCAAACAAAATTTCTTCCTTATTTCCAATATCTTCTATGCAAATATACTCAACCTCGACAAATCTTCGTCCATCTTTATCAAATTCTCTATTGTTTTCTCCTAATATTTGTATATTTGGAAATTCATTTACACGTTTCGTATTAATGCTATCTATAGCCTCTTTTTTAGCCTCCTCAAAACTCACCTCTTTTATATCGCAAACTTGCTCATACCATCTTTCAGTATAAACACTAACAGGTAAATTTACGCCAAACAAATTCAGCTTATAATTTTCTATTTCCAACCTATAAGTATCATCCGTATTCTCCCATAATCTAAAAGGAATTTCTACTCCTAAAATTTTCACTTTGTACCTATTAATTACTTTCCCGGTATCTATACATTGCATTTTAGAAGTTATAATTTCTTCCGAAAACTTTCTGCGAGTTTTTGCAAATACTTTGCCATCTGCATGAACAAAAGAATTAGATCCAAAATAATCTTCCACCACTCCATTAATAAGCAATTGCCCTTTGACTACAGCATCGCCAACCCCTACAATGCATGTACCTTTATATGTTTCTATACGCTCTATTTGTCCATCAAAATTCGCCTTTATATTGCAAGGCTTATCTTCTGCCACAACCTCAGGTATTTTTGCCTTTTCTTTAACAGAAATCTCCGCGTAGCTTCCACTTATATTTATCGACAACCATGACATACCGGGAAGTTTAATCATCGCATATTGATTTACTAAAGGTACGTCTATATGACTTTTAAGAGTACCGCTGGACACCCCAAGCTCAGACATCGCCTGTAAAATTTCTTCCGACGATATATTCTCATTCCCCGTAACCTTAACATTCCACACGTATAGCGAAAGTACATATATCATCCCTGCATATAAAAATATTCCTATAAAAAAACCAAGTCTAAAACGATACTTATTTAAAATAAAAGGTAAACCATATTTCCTCTTTACCCTAACTTGAGATTTAGTTTGTCTTGATGCCTTATGAAGATCCTTATATTCCCTGGCTATAACTTTACTGTATAAAGTATCTCCCGATCTTTTAACGTCCCAAAAGTTGATCCTGTTTTTTACAGATAAATTAATAAACTTCTCAATATTTCCTCCCCTTACGATAAACAATACATATCCATATATCCATCTAATTATTTTAAGAATCAATTTTATTAAACCTCCACTTTTAAGTAATAAACTCTATAGAAGTAACAAAACCGGTTATAACCAAAGAATCAACATCCATACATTTAATAGATAAATTTCTCCCGAAAAATGCTACCGACATCTTTTTAACACTAATCTTTACGATATTTTCATCATACTGTAAAATTCCCCTGCATCCTTCAACTATAACTTCTCTATTACCGTTCATTTCAAAGTGTACGCTGCCCAATGCAGACGCTATCGGGGAACTTGAAAAATCCAATATTTGTCTTGCCTTACTTTTTATGCCTCTTTTTTTACATTTGTTTTCACTCAATCTTTCTTCGCCACCTTTAAACCACCTAAATACTTGCAATGAAGACATTAAATAATTTTTATTTTTTAACTATATAACTCATAATTCTAAGTTTTCAATGAGTAAACATTGTGTGATTAATTAATATGCAAAACTTACCATAAAAATCACATTCTTAACATATATATTAATCGGAATGTTAAATAGTAGATTTAAGCCATAAAAAAGCATCCTCACGTATTATGTAAGGACGCTTTTGAATCACAATTAAAATTACCAATTTCCGGAAAGAGCTTCTCGCTTGTCTGAAACTTTAAAATATTCGAAATCAAATATGTCAGCACAGTCATCTTTAAATTGTTTCAAATCATCTTCAGTCTTAAGGTTTATACCGGTTATATTGTGATTATAACCACTATTCAATAAACTGTTATCACGGTGAGTTCCATATTTTCCCTCGGAAGCCATTGAATATAACGTCCTATCAAAACATCCTTCCATATCACAATTTTTAACCCAAGCACTGGCACAACGATATCCATCTTTTTCATAAATAATCTTGCATTTTCTTGGCATACACCATCACCCTCATCAAAAAATATTTATTATATTTTACTATAATCACATAATTATGGTATAAAAAAATAGTTATAAAGTCAATAATTTTTTCATATTTAATTTAGACTTAATAAAAATTAGGTGATTTCTATTATTAATAACATAAAAACAGTAAAAATCAAATCTTTAGTCACCTCAAAATCACGAGAAGAAATAAAGTACTCCGTCCTAACAGCCATGGTAATCTTAACTTTTTCTATAATGACAATTCATCCCGACTACTATATATTAGGCGCTAAAACGGGAATTAAGTTTTGCGGAAATATTTTAATTCCTTCATTATTTCCTTTTATGTTTTTAACGTCTTTTATAATAAAATCAGGTATTTCGAAAAAACTTTCAAAAATGGTGTCTCCAATCATAAAGTTTTTGTTTTACCTTCCGGGGTGTGCCGGACCAACTATAATATTAAGCTTTCTTGGCGGATATCCCGTAGGTGCAAAAGGAGTAAAAGATCTATATGATGAAAAACTTATAAATGACGAACAAGCAGAAAGAATGCTTTATTTTACCGTTGGGTCAGGTCCTGCTTTTGCTGTAAGCATAGTAGGTATGGGCCTACTTAATGATTACCGCTGCGGACTTATAATTTTTATATCTCAAGTTTTATCCATAATACTAATAGGTATTTTTTTAGGGATAAATGCCAGAATTAAAAAAACATCTTTTTATGACCAAAAACTAAATATCAAAAATGATAATCAAAATATTGTGATTAATTCAATCATTAAATCTTCTTATGATACTGCAATCAACATAATAAATATGTGTGCACTAATAATAATATTTTGTTGTTTAATCTCCATATCCAAACATACCGGACTAATTAATATTTTATGTTTGGCTTTGTCAAGCATTAACGTTTCGGAAAATATTTCTGAAAACATAATCCCTATAATTTTTGAAGTTACATCTGCATGTAATCAGTGTATAAACCTTAAACTACCTCTTGAATTAATATCCTTTTCCCTCGGGTGGGCAGGACTTTGCATACATTTTCAAATTTTTTCAATAATAGAAGATATTAAAATATCATATTTAAAATTTATTCTTTTTAGAATTATCCACGGACTACTCTCTTTTTTAATTACTAAAGCTTTTATAAATTATTACACAATTTCAACTTTAACATTTTCAAATTTTCAAAAGATTAATAGTTTACCTACATCAACATCTTTTTTAGGCAGTATTTCTCTTCTAATAACTTGTCTTTGCTTCATAATTACTATTCATAAGGATTCTGAATGTCACAGAAAATAATAAACTTCATTTAAAAAATGTCAAAAAAGATTATATAATTAAATTAAAAAGTAATGTATTTTTAAGATACATTACTTTTTTACGTTAATAAAAAACTTTAATAGTTATAGAAAATAATTTGTAAATTACATTAAAAATATGTAGAAATTTTAAAATCCATTAAGATGTAAATCCCTTATAATTTCACTATAGTCATAATAACATTCATTTATATCTGCTGACCACTGTACCCCATCAATCTTTTGGTCATTCTCCTTTTGCCACATGCCGCACCAATAATCTGGCACATCTATATTTTTCCACTGTGCATACCACAAATCATACCTCGTTAAAAGTTCTTCTTCAAATAAAAAATATTTTATCCAGTTCTTATTTGCGTATATAGTAGCGTAATATCCCGCTTCACGCAATTTATCGCAAAAAGCCTTACACATGTCTGTAGCCTCGCGTCCTCTACATTTTTCAGCACTTTTATCCTCAATATCAAACGCTATAGGATACTCCAGATTATAACTTTTGATATTGCTAATACAAAATTCAGCCTCTTTAATTGCTTCATCTACGCTTGTAGCATATGAGTAATGATAAACACCGCATGGAATACCATTTTCTTGAGCTTCTTTTATATTTTTATGAAATCTTTTATCAACTTGTCTTGGGTTAGGTAAGCCATATCCTTCACGTATCATTACAAACTCAATACCGGATTCTTTTAATTTTTTCCAGTCAATGTCCCCAGACCAAGACGAAATATCTATACCTTTCTTTTTTACGTTTCCCCTGGAATAATATTTTTTCTCACCCGATACTTTTAATACGGCTGAAAATCCTTCAGCACTATACTCAAAGTCATATTCGTTTACTGTGTTTTCAGCGTGTACGTAAGCAAACGCCAATCCTAACAGAAGTATCCACACACTCAAAAATCTTTTTTTATTCATATTTTTCTTTATGCCTCCTTGTTTTTATAATATTTTACACAATTTCAACAATTTTTTCAACACTTCTCTGCTTTTTGTGTAATTGATTTTATAAAATAAATTATTATATGAAGAAACCCAAAACTCCATAAGAGAGTATAGACATAATTATGGCAGCACTAATAATACCAAGTAAAATAGAAACAATAGCATTTTTCATCTTAAATCCTAAAAGTGCCGCTATCATGGATCCTGTCCATGCACCTGTGCCGGGGATTGGAATAGCTACAAATAAAAAAAGTCCTAATTTCTTATATTTAAGTATATCCTTACTCTTATTATCAGCCTTCTGTTCAAACTTATATATTAACTTAGAAAAACGGGTTTTTTTTAAAAGATTAAATATCTTCTTTACAAAAAGTAATATAAAAGGTATGGGAATAATATTTCCTAAAATACATATAAGCATTGCTATTTTCCAATTTACTCCCAATAAACTTGCAGCTATCATCCCACCTCTAAGCTCTAAAATAGGTATCATTGATATAATAAAAATTATAAATTCCGGTGTAACCTTATTATACAAAAAATCTACTATGCTATTTAACAAATATTCCAAACTACTCCCACCCTTTAATTGTTATAATATTATATTATTATAATAAAATAAAATATATGGCAAAATAATTTTTAAATTAGCAAT
The DNA here is from genome assembly GCA_948762645.1 of uncultured Eubacteriales bacterium. Classification (GTDB taxonomy): domain Bacteria; phylum Bacillota; class Clostridia; order Oscillospirales; family Acutalibacteraceae; genus CAQBRY01. The sequence continues at coordinate 50,996 of CAQBRY010000001.1, forward strand.
ATTCCTCTTATATAACTAAAAAATACATTTTTTTATTGACATTATATATATATATATATAATTTATATAAAGTTCCGAGATTTATTTTAATATATTAACCAATATATATAAAACTAATCTTGAAACTTAATACATATATTAAAGGGAGTGTATTTTATGGCAAAAGTAGATTTCAATTTAACAAAAAAATTAAAAGTAAAGAACATGGATTTGACCTTCCAGTTTAAGGATGATGGTACAGTTACTATAACAGGTGACTTAGGAAAAATTATAAAGGTGCTATCTTCAGAAGAAGGCATGCCAGAGAAAGATTTAAAAAGTCTTCTCAGGGACCGAAATTTCTTCAAGCAAATGATTTCTGAAATGAAGACTGATGAAATTAAACAAGCCTTGGAAATGGGTACGTTTACTAAACCCCAGAGAATTGAAATTGCGACAACTTTGTGTGAAGGTGTTAATAAGATGATAATTAATTTAAAAAACAACTCCGTTTCTTTCTTTGGAGGTAAATACAGTGGTTATGCTGAAAAAAATTCGATGCTGGCTTCAGTATTTCAAGGATATGTCGATTTTCTGATAGAAGATATTACATCAACTCCTACCTTCAATTAAAGTCTATTATAGATGAAAAATTAAGCAGATGCTATATTTTTTTAGCATCTGCTTTTTATTTTATATTCTATAAAACATTATTATATCCGATAAAAATATTCGGTAAAATATTATTTATAGTTAAAAGTAATTCTTATTATTTATTATTTTTCATAAAAACCATTGACAATAATTCAGAATTTATATATATATATATACGCATTTGCATACGTATATATTTTTTAATGAAGGTGATAAAGCATGAATGAAAAAGTAATAGAAAAACTTAAAAATCCGGATTTTTTTAAAGAGTTAGTTATTATGTCCGATGAAAGCAAAGTAAAAGAAGCTTTTAAAAGTAGTGGCATAGAAATCAGCAATGACGATCTAAACGACATAAAAGAATTTATAAATGTTGTTTTAGAATCATCTTCAAAACTGTCAGAAGAAGATTTAAAAGAAATTTCCGGTGGATATAGGGGGGGTATAGTTAATAGGCTAAGCGCAAAACTCGTTGACGCAACAACGGAGGATGCCAAAGAAAATGTAGTAGAACTGACCAGCTGGACAGCCATACATTCAGATCAAATAGTAGAAGGGCTCTTAGCCACTGCCATTGCCGGAATTTCCATCGGGGGAACTCTTGGTGTACAAAAACTTATTAAAACAGGTAAAGAAAAAGGCTGGTGGAGCAAAAAGAAATAGATTTTTTAAAATATTATTTTTCCATAGTAAAAAGTACTCATAATAAAAATGAGTACTTTTTGATTTATTTATATAATAAAAATAACTATTTTGAAATATAAAGAGCAATAGCAGTTCTGTTCGGAAGCTTAAGTATAACTCCCGGAACAAGTTTTTCAGAAGCTTCAATACCGTTAAATGTTGCAACAGCGCTAACATATTTACTGTCCTTATAATAAGTATCACAGATAGAGGCTATAGTGTCCCCATACTGTACGATATAATCTTCATATTCCATATCAAGCCCCGGCATAAGAGTAATTTCTTGAGTTTGCTTTTTAGTACTCGTAGAGGACCCATTTTCGGTACTTACGCTTTTGTCCGACTCATCCTCTTCTCCGGAACTATATGTAATATCTCCTATAGATATAGCTTTTATAGTAGCATCAGAATAATTAAATTCATTAAGTTTATTATAAGCTAATACCCCAAGACCCACAACTAAAGTAATTCCCGTAACTATACGTGTAGCTTTATTAATAATTGGCTGCCTCAAACTGATTTGATATTTTATATAAGAAAGCCAACTGCTATTTTTAGAAATCTGAGCTGCTTTTTTAAGTTCCACAACAAGCTGAGGTATAGAAGAATAAACTCCCTTTTTACATTTTTCAAGTACTACGTGAAGTGCTTTATTATATTTAGCTTCGGCTTCAGCTTGGAGCATAGTAAAAATGATGTCGCCTATATTTTTGAAAACAGCTAATCTAGGATCCTGTTTATAGTCAAGCACGTGCTCAAAATTATATAATATATGTATGTGTCTGTCGAAATCTATTAATATGTTTTCCGGTCTTATAACACTTGCAAGTATCTCTGGGGGAAGAGTAGATATTTTATCGATCTTCATAAGGATATATTCAAGAATTTTACATCTGTCATCGAAAAGTGTAGTACATACATTTTTATTAAATTTTTGTTTAATGCTTTCAGCTTTAACATATTTAAATATAGAATAGAAATATTTTTCGGAAACAAAAAATTTTTCAAATTCATTGGGCTTCTCAGATTCATAGAAAGAAAAATATAATTTTTTAAATAGTGGTGTATTTTTATCGTCTAGGGGAATCTTATTTATTATATAAAGGTTGTCCTGAGTATTTTCCCCGCGATAAGCCACAGATACATCTACAAACTCACTGCTGTGCAGGGTAGCCACAAGAGTATAATCCGAAGTTTTTTTAACATTCGACATATAAATTTAGCACCTTCTTTACATTGTAAAATAAGACAATTTTTTTCACCTTGACTATGGTGTTTTGGTCTAATATACTATATTATATAACGACTTGGGACAATAGTAAAGAGATATACAAATAAATCTTATTTAAATAGTTGGTTTAGGAGGACATTTATGGAAAATCACAAGATTGATCAGAAATTTCACTTTAAGGGATCATCAAAAATTAAGTTTAAAGAAAAAATATCCAATCTGTATAAACTCTTGAAATTAAAGCAAATAGACCCACGAATATTCTACGGATCACTCGCAGCAATCGGTCTTATATTGGGGTTTATTGTTCAGCATTATTCCAATAAGCCAAACTTCGGGACATTTATTGATTCAGATATGGATTCTGCAGGTAATGTTTACGTACTTGGCGTGGATGAAGATAAAGAACAGTATAAAATAACCAAAATAAAAGAAAACAGTACCACAGCCTATTCTATAAACATGGAAAAATCAACCGATAAAATAGAATATTCTTATTCAAATCTTGGAGCTGACTCCAAGGGAAATTTTTACGTTGTAAAACAATCCAGAAACAAAGAAGCTATTGTTTCAGACATATCTGCTTATCCTATACTTGAAGAAACTGTTTTAATGTATGATACCAACGGAAAATACATAAAGCAAATTGCAAATATGGACTTTAAAGAAGATGTCTCTCCACCTACCAAATCGTATATAGTTAAACTCCAAATTGTAGATCAGGCTATTACCTTAGTTGGAACGAGAAATAATATTTATGATATTATAACCGTAAATCCACTTGTAGATGAAAGTCCTCAAAAAGTCAGGTCATTTGAAGTAAAACCTACAACCGAACAAGCGGATAAAAACGTCGATTGGGTAAATGACGTAGCAGTATTATCCAACGGCAGAGTTTTATATTCCACGTTAAAAGGTGAATTCTTTGCCATGGATAACCAAGGTTCTTTCCTTGATTATACAAACGTAATATCAAGAGAAACTTCATCTTTAACAGGATTTAGCGTAGATCCAAGCGATAACCTTTACTTTACGGACGCTTTAAGCGGAAATTTCTACAGATTAAATACCAGAAGTATCAGTGCAGACAGTCTATATAAGCTGGGAAATGATGTCTCAAACGGTATGGGAATACAAGTAAGGGATCTCAGAAGAATTTGGGCAATCGGCGAAGACGATTACTACGCAGCTTCAAAGGATTTTACAAATCCATACCATGTAAGATTTGGGTCAAGCTTTAATTTAGTCTCTAACATACATGGGAAATTTTTCCCATGGGGACTATTAATAATGGTACTGGTATCCGCAGCATTTGTTGGAATTATATGGGCTATAATAAAGATAAACAAAAAAGGTATTAAACGTATTCCTCTTTACATTAAAATAACAATATTTTTCCTTCCTGTATATCTTCTTGCTATGGGAGCTTTGCTATATATTAATACGTCAGATTCAGTAAACAGCTATATATCCGTACTCAGGGCAGATCAGGATACAGGTGTTAAAGTCGCAGCAGACCACATAGATATAAACGACTATTTAAACGTACATCCAGTTTCAGACTACTTAACTTCAGGATATATCAGCTTAAAAAAATCACTCGAACAGGGATATTCAGATGTTGCAAGTAAAGTTGGAGACAGAAGTGATTATATAGTCACTTACTTCGTAGATTCAGATAAAATATATTCCTCACTTAATAATAAATACGCCTCTGCATCTTCATCTTACAATGAACTTAGATTTTCAAACCCCGATATGGTATCAAAAGGGACAGTCCTTGCCGACGTAATACTTGAAAGAGACGAACTCCAAACACTTTATAACGCATGGAATACCCTGAAAGACGCCAAAAATAATACGGGTTCTGCAAGAGCAATGTTCAGAGACGTGCATGGTGATATATCAGCCTCATTTATAGCAATAAGAGACGCAGAAGGAAACGCAGTAGGGTTCGTGGGAAATTTCCTTGATGAACAAGTCCATAGAGAAAGAGAATTTTGGAAAATTCTTCAGCATTCAACGTCAATCGTATTAATTACAGCCGTATTCATTTTCGCATACATGTGTTTACTTGTACAAAGAGTACTAAAGCCTTTAAAGAAAATCGAAAAAGGTATAAATGCCATAAGTAAGGGAGAATGGAATACAAGAATAGACATTGCTTCAAAAGACGAATTTGCCGATATTTCAAGTGCATTTAACTTAATGTCTGAAAGACTGGATAAATATACCTCAAACCTTACAATACTCAATAAAGAATACGTAAGATACGTCCCAAAAGAATTCTTTAAATTAATGGAAAAAGATAAAATAACTCAAGTAAATCTTCACGACCATAAAAAAACATATATGAACATGCTTTACCTTACATTCAATTTGTCTACAAAAGGGAACTACAACTTTGAAGACGAAAAAGAATTATTTGATATACTAAGCGAAAGTTTTGAAGAGTTCTTTAAAATAATAGAAAAAAATCATGGACTGGTAGTTGAATTCGACGGACTCGGCATAAAAATGTTATTTCCAACCGGCTCACAAGACGCATTCAACGCTTCCGTACAATTTAAAGAAATACCTATAAGTGAAAAAATAAAGGAAAATATGAACATCACCTTAGGAGCCGGAGAAGTCATAATAGGAGTCGGTGGGGACGATACAAGACGCGGAGTAATCGTAGTATCAGACGATATTATGCAGATAGTAAATATAGATAGTCACTTAAAAACTATCGGAGTAAATCATGTGGCCACAAAAAGCGTAATTGATAAACTTGAAAAAAACATAAATTGTAATTATAGGTTTATCGGAAAATTAGGGAATGTATATGATGAAGGATCAACAGATATTTACGAAATGATAGATATGACCAATGCTTATAAACGGGATCTATATATAAGTACTAAAGAGCTCTTTGAAAAAGCAGTAGAACTTTATATTGACGCCGAGTTTCATAAAGCAAGAAAAATCCTTTCTGACGTCCTTAGAATAAACGAAAAAGACGCCGTATCTATTTACTACTTAATAAAATGTGACGAACAAATAAATAAAAGCGAACATTCATACGACAAGAAAAAATGGACAGGTTATTTAATAGATTAATTTATATAAAAAACAAAAATTCAAAGCAAAAAGGAGGGTAAATCTTGATTTTAGGAGAAATATTTTCACGTATTACATCAACCGTTCAGTCCCAGTTAAACGGAATGTTGGCATGGCTTGTACAGCTTCAAAATATTGGTACAACTCTATCACAAAAAGTCCAGCAAAAATTACAAAAATTTATCCAAACTCTTACAAAGCCACCTACAAGCAAACAAGATTACTGGAGAGCATTCGGATTATATTTTGCAAAAAGATTTGTAATAATTGGATCTGCGGTAATAGGAGTTATAGGGTACTGTATAATTTATTTTGTTTACCCATGGGCAGAAGGAAAACTTTGGAGAGCAACAATAAGACTAGATAGTCCAAAATATTCGAAATTTTCCGGAAAAGCAAAAGTAGTTGACTCAATGGGAATTACAATATATGTAGGGGATATGTCGAACGGTGCTCCTGAAGGTTTTGGAAGTCAGTATAATTCCGATGGATTACTAGTATATAAAGGAAATTTTGTATCCGGAAAATACAGCGGTGAAGGCGAAATATACACCGAAAACGGAATAATGATATATAAAGGTCAATTCGACAACAACAAAGCTCACGGTGAAGGACAACAATTTAACAATGTAGGTAAAATAATCTACACAGGACAATTTGCTGTAGGACAAAGATCAGGAACAGGAATAGAATATGATGCAAAAACAACCGTAAAAAAATATTACGGAGAATTTGCAAACGACACACGTGAAGGAAACGGCGTCGAATACGCAGATGACGGAGAAACAATAGTATACGAAGGGTCATTTAAGGCAGGAGTATACGACGGAACAGGCAAACTCTATGATTCAGGAAATCTATTATATTCCGGATCATTCATGAATGGATTTTACAGTGGTACCGGAATACTTTACGATAAGGATACAGGCGCTATGATATATGCCGGGGAATTTAAGGAGGGCAAGTATGACGGAACAGGTAAATTGTATGATACCGATACGCAAGTAGTAATATACGAAGGAGAATTCTCAAAGGGTAAGAGACAAGGCGCCGGTACATCCTATGATAAACTCGGATCACAGTCTTTTGACGGGGAATTCAGAGGTGACAGTATCGACTACATCGCTTATTTGGGAACCGGTGTTGATGACGTAACAACTCAATTCGGACCAGAAAGCTACAGAGCAGAAAAAGATAACAGACTTATTCTTACATATTTAGCTTTAGATGCATCAATAGTATTTAAGGTAGATCCCGAAAAAGGTGAATATGTATGTGAAAAAGTCTTATTGGGAATAAAAAATGATTTTATGGGACTTGGTGCACAAAGTACAGCCGTTGAAAGAAAATCAGTAATGGGAGAACCTTTCTCTTCGATTAACTTTAGCTGTCCTGACTACTATAGTACAGTATTTTCACATCTAGCCATAAATATAAACAATATTAAAAAGGTTCCAAGCGATAAATATATCATGGACAACTATTTTATAAGATTCTACTTTAACGACGGTAAAACAGAACTTAAATGTATTGAAATTTGTACAATGTAAAATTAATTCGAAAAATAGTAAGGGGTGAATTTATAAATGAAAATAGCTAAAGATATTTTAAGAAATGTGTTAATAATTGGGCTTTCAGGGACGATAGTCGCAGCAACACTCTACACAATAGCAAGTGCTACCGACAGTAGCTCCGACTCATCAAGTTCAACGACTGAAAAACAACTGACAAGCGAAGAAATCGATAAAATAATAGAGGATCTAAAACTTACTACCAATATAGATAATGTCCTTGAAAAACTAGATGAAATTATACAAAGAGCAGAACTCTCCGGTAACGATGCCCTCAAAGAATACGCAACGAATACAAAAACAGCATATGAACTAAAAAAACAACTCGATACAATAAATAGTCTAATAGAAGCCATGAAACAAAAAAACGGAGATATAAATACTCTAGATGAAGAACTTAAAAAAATACTTTCCGTAACAACCATAATTGAAGATTTACAAGGAGCTGTATCTGATGAAGCTCTTTTAGTCCTTGAGTCTTTAACGGAAGACAATGTAAAAGATCTTCAAGAAGTTTTAGCTGAGATTGAAGAAATAGTAGATCTTAAC
>CAQBRY010000002.1:0-17493 GCA_948762645.1 uncultured Eubacteriales bacterium
GTTTCGCCTATTTCTAAGTTGGCTATGTTAAAATGTTCTTCAGCCATTTCATGACATTTTTCGCAGGTGTTTGGGCTGCTAGATAAGATAATTTGATAACGCTCCACTCTTTATACTTTAAATGCAATTTTCTGTGCTACTGTTTGAGCATTTAAATTTGCATTTCTTGTTATAGTTTCTATTTTACCTTTGGTTTTTTCAAAAGCTTCTTTTATGCCATCGAAAAAATTATCGAATAGACCTTTTTGTACGAAGCTCTTTTCTTCTGAAAATGAATCGTCAAATGCAGAATTTATGTTTTCAAAAAGCCACGTTTTAAAGTTTGCAATCCATAAAGTTATTGTATCATAGAGTTCGTTGTCTATCAAATTGTCAGTAGGCAAATCTTTAGTCTTTACGGTTGTACCTGACCATTCTTCAGTTAAAGTTTCATAAACTTTTTCATATGTTTTTTGAGTCAGTTTACGTATAGATCGAGATAATTCATCAATCATGGTTTCTGCTGTGGATTCTATTTCAATTTCAAGTAAATCTTCATTCATTGCAAAAGAGCTATTTTGAATTTTTAAAATTTTCAAATCTTCTTTTGCTTGATCGATAATACTGTATATTTTTAAGATTTCATTTTTAGTTTCATCGTATATTAATTTATAAATTCTGAATTGTATTTGTATTAGCTTCCCACGTTGAGTTAATTCCGCACGATGAGGGATGTTGCTTCCTTTTGTAATCCAACCTTGTTTTACAAGTACTTCACATCCATCGGGAACATTTTATTTTCCCCTTAAGTGTTGTTCATAACTGTTTTTGGAATTTTTATTATTATTCATATTTTTATCTCCTTAAAAAGTGGGTTCTACTAGTACTTTCTTAGAGATAAAAAATTAACCTATTTTATGCAAAAATAGGACATAAAATTTTTATAATTTGCTACTTTGAAATATAAAATGGTAATTTTATTATTCATGATTAAATATATCAATATATTTTTGATATACGAATACTTTATCTTTCTTTTTGTTGTCTAGATTTTTGAGCATATCTTCATTGGTAAGTTTGTTGAGTAGTCTCCCTGCCGTAGAAGCACTAACGCTTAAAATTTTAGAAACGTCTTCAATTCTTATTGTGGGTTTAGAAAATAAGCCTTTATATATAGTTAGAGAACTTTCACTTAATCTACCAAATGTGCTTATTTTTTTAATATCACTATTTTTTAGTTCTGCCGAAATTCTTGCCATTTCTACAGCTTCTTTAGAGGTTTCAATTATTCCGGTCAGAAAAAATTTTATAAATTCTTCATACTGTCCTTTTTGATGTATGTTTGAAAGTAAATCGTAATATACCGAGCGATGCTTTTATTAAATCCGAAAAGGTGGCTTTTGTGCCCTCAATTTGTAAAGAGAGCGTAGCTTCCTTTTTTGCGTACATATATACAAAGTAATTTGGTGCAATTAAAAAATCTGTTACTTCATCGAGTCTCCCAATATGTCTTTTAGCTTCAGAAATGAGATATATCATTTCGTTGTCATATTTTATGCTGTTTTTATTTTGTAAAGGAAGGGGAGAAGGGACAAAGCATGAATACTCAGACTGTCCTTTACCGATCTTTATAAATTTTCCGGCTCTATCGTTAATCATAGACATTCTCCTTTTTAAGTTTTCTGCAAATAAAATAAGTATATTTGCATTTCAAGTTTTAATGTGAGAATATTTTAAAATTGTAATCCCTTGTAGTAGAAAATTATTTGAATTTTTAGTAATTAAAATAATGTATAGTTAATCTTCCTTGTGATAATATATAGTGCTGATTTGATAACTATATAATATAAAAGGAAGACTTAATGAGAACATATAAATTTAAAAATGTTCTTTTACAGCATAAAATTGTATAGTTATATTTGCTTTAAAATTGTTGACGACTTGACTAAACACAAAATAAAAATATTTTCACTTGACACCAATATTGACACCAATTATAATGAAAGAGTAAAAAGATTGTGGTCAGAAAATTATATTTAAATAGATAAAATTTACTTTTATCCGACAATCATATTTTATTGAAAATAGTAGAATTTTAATAATGTTCTGAATCAAGAAATCCTTTGATAATACTATTAATCGGGGTGTTCGGGGTTCGAGTCTCCCGATGTGGTGTACCTTGGGCTCGTTGGTCAAGCGGTCAAGACACTGGCCTCTCACGCCAGTAACGCGAGTTCGATTCTCGCACGAGTCACCAGAAATTAAAATTTAATTTTTTCTCTATGTTTTTATATAGAGTTTTTTTAATTTATTTTGGAAGTGTATCGAAGTGGTCATAACGAGCCTGATTCGAAATCAGGTTGCCTATAAAGGTACGTGGGTTCGAATCCCACCACTTCCTCCAAAAAAATAAATAGATATAATATATCTGCTTGATTTTTAGTTTATATTTATATCTTGTATATTTAAAAATGATTTGTATTCTAGAGATTTAAAATTTTTTATATGCTATTTTATTAGTATAAATAAGTTCTATATAAAAAATTGTTACTGTATTGAATCATATTTTTTAAATAATGAATTAGACTTATAATTTAAATATAAAAATAATTAATCTAATGTAAAGTATGAGGAGATTTTTAAGGTGAATAATAAAAATTATAAATTTACGATTCCCAGTTTACCTTTTGCATACAATTCTTTAAATCCGTATATAAATGAGGAAACTTTAAAGTTTCACCATGATAAACATTTTCAGACTTATGTTGATAACTTAAATAAAGCTCTTGAAAATTATCCTGAATTTCAATGTTGGAGTTTGAAAAAACTTGTTTGTGATTATAGTAAACTCCCAGACAATATAAAAAATACTGTTAGAAATAATGCTGGTGGGGTTTATAATCATTATTTATATTTTAATCTTATGACTCCAAATTCTATTATTAAACCTATTGGTTCAGTAGCAAAAGCAATTGATAAAAAATTTGCATCTTATGGTGAATTTAAGAAAGAGATGAAGAATGTTGCACTTAATACATTTGGTTCAGGTTGGACGTGGCTTGTAGTAAATAAAGATGGAGACCTAGAAATTATTTCTACACAAAATCAGGACACACCTTTTACTTTAAATTTATATCCTATTTTGCTAGTAGATGTTTGGGAACATGCTTATTATTTACAATATCAAAATAGACGTGCAGATTATTTGGACAATTGGTTTAATGTTATTGATTGGAATAAGGTAGAAGAAATTTTTAATATGTTTTAGTGAAAAAGAGACAAAATATATAAATATTTTGTCTCTTAATATTTTTATTCTATTTCTATAAATTTTTTTTGGGGTTCTTCTTTTATTTTTGGAAAACTTAATATCAAAGTACCGTTTTCTATTTTCGCCTTTATATCGTTATGTGTTATTTTATCTCCCACATAGAAACTTCTTGAAGAATGACCGCTGTATCTTTCTTTTCTTATACATTTACCATCTTTATCTTTTTCCTCAGAAGATGAACTTGAGGAGGCGGATATTTTTAAATATCCATTGTCTAATTCAATTTTTATATCTTCCTTTTTTACACCGGGAATATCAATTATTAATTTATAACTATTTTCTTCTTCTATTACGTCTGTAGTCATAGTTGTTGAAAGAGTTTTTTTATTCATGTATTTAAATAAGTCATCTATAGGATTTTTAAGATCATCAAAATAATTATTATAAGGCATTATATACATAATTATTATCCTCCTATTTTTTTATAATAATTTTTACAGATCTTTTTATATCTGCACTAATATATTATCACGACGAATTGGCAGTGTCAATACTTGAGTGCCAATTTTTTGTTTGGTGATTTATTATGTAATTTAAATATTTATTAGTATTAAAATGTAAATATTGACAAATTTTATCGTTGTGATAAAATATTTTTTTAAATTATTAAAAGATTGGAGTTATTAAAATGTCAAAAAGCAAAATTAATATTATTTCTATTATTAGCTTATTTATTATATTGATTTTAAGCATAGTAATATATTTTCAAAATAGAATTAAAAATACATTTATAGATTTTTCATACATATCTTCTACATAGGAATCTACAATGGAATTAATAGTCAAATCATTTTGTGATTCGGAATCACTATGATTAGTATCAGAAGTAGTTTCTTCACCACTTTTTAAAATATTATTTTCGCCGTATGATGGGGCGATATGGCAGGGATACCTATTTCAGATGATACGGAAAAAATACGTTCTGAGAAGCTTAATAATGCTTTAGGATGGGGTAAAGATACAGTTGCGGAAGTACGTGAAATTTATAATTATCATGAATGTATAGATAATAATTTTTCAAAGAAAGTTCAAGATAGATTCTTAAATTAAATTTATTTTGTTAATCATAATAATAAATTTTATATTTTAGATGTAGGCGGAAGAGGAACAAGTATTTTTTATTTGCCTACAGAACCTATTAAAGTTAATATTAGCAAAAATAAAATTGAATATGTTTCTAAGTCGAAGTACGTCGACGATACGAATGAAAATTTTGATCTTGAAAAGTCTAATGACGAAAATCTTGTTAAATATGAAGAAAAGCTCTTTATACTTAGTAAGGGAAAATAATAAATGGACTGTTAATGAATTTACTTTACCTTATTGAATATTTCCTTATAGAAAGCTAAATATAGAGTATTGATTATATTTATGTTTTTTCTTTTAAATGATGTAATAATAATATTCGGAATTAAATGTTATATTTAGTGAATGTGAGATGATATTTTTATGGATTTTTACAGTTTAGATAAAGAATTGGTTATGGATAAAATGAATACAGATATATCTGTTGGTCTCACAGATTCACAGGTTAAAAGTAGAACAAAAGAGTACGGGTATAATGAGTTTGAAAAACAACCTTATGAAAGTATATTTAAAAAAATATTAAATCAATTAAAAGATATTTCTGTTATTATTTTATTGATAGCTGCAGTACTGTCATTTATATTGGCTATTAGAGAAGGTCATGGCTATATTGAGCCATTTGTAATTTTAAGTATAGTTATTATAAATGTTATTTTAGCTATATCTCAGGAAAAAAGCGCTGAAAAAGCAATTGATGCTTTGTCGGATCTTAATAGTCCTGTGTGCGTGGTTATTAGAGACGGCGTTCAGAAGAAAATTAATACCTCTGAAGTAGTTCCCGGGGATATAATTTTAATTAAAACAGGAGATTTAGTCCCAGCCGATGCACGAATAGTTGAAAGTACAAACCTTTTGGTTGACGAGTCTTCGCTTACGGGTGAAAGTGAATCTTCACAGAAGGATTCAAGAACATTATCTGATAAAAATATTCCTGTGGGAAATCAGGATAATATGGTTTTTTCGGGGTGTCTTGTTAAAGCCGGACACGCAAAAGCCGTCGTTGTAGCTACGGGTATGGAAACCCAAATGGGTAAAATAGCAGGTTTTTTAAATGATACTCAGCAAATTAAAACTCCACTTCAAAATAGGTTAAATAAAATTGGTAAGATTATCAGTTTTGTTGCTATTGTATCTAGCGTACTTTTATTTATATTTGGACATATGCATGGTCAGGATTTTTGGGGTATGATACTCTTATCTATATCTTTAGCTGTGGCCGCAGTACCTGAAACCCTTTCTTTAATGGTTACTTTATCTCTTATACAAGGTATAAAAAATCTTGTGGATAAGAATGTTTTAACTAGAAAGTTACCTGCTGTTGAGACTCTTGGAAGCGTGTCCGTAATATGCTCTGACAAGACCGGTACTATTACCCAAAATAAAATGTCTATAAAAAAACTGTGGGTTAATAATAAAGCCCCTATATGTGATAATGATGATTTTTCTTCTGAGTATTTAGATCTTATTAAAAAACTTGTTTTGGCAAGTAATGCTTCGATAAAAACTTTTGAAGATGGAAATATAGAAATTATTGGTGACCCTACGGAAAGTGCTATTTTAAATTTGGGATTTAGAAAAGAAATAAATAAAAATGATTTAATAAAAAAATATATTAAAGTAGGGGAAGTACCTTTTTCTTCTGAAAGAAAAATGATGACTAATATTGTTAAACTTCCTACAAATGAGTATTTATTGGTTTGTAAAGGTGCATTTGACAGGCTTCCTCTTAATCTTAAAACTTTTGATTTTGACAAAGCTAAAAATATACATGATGCTTTTGCAAAAGATTCTCTTAGAATAATAGCTTTGGCAAGTAAAATTATAAAAGAGCTCCCTGATGATAATAATTTTGAAATATTAGAAAAGGATTTGGATTTTATAGGTTTTGTGGGACTTATTGATCCTCCAAGGCCTGGAATTATGTCAGCCATAGAATCTGCAAAACGTGCCGGTATACGTACCGTTATGATTACCGGTGATCATTCTGCTACGGCTAGGGCTATTGCTAAAGAACTTAAAATTATGTCTGATGAGGATAAGATATTAACCGGTCAAGAATTATCTATGATCTCTGATGAAGAGTTATATGAAACCATACAGGATTATTCTGTTTTTGCAAGAGTTTCGCCTGAGGATAAGATACGTATTGTTGAGGCGTGGCAGGAAAATGATGAGGTTGTGGCTATGACTGGTGATGGCGTAAATGATGCTCCTGCACTTAAAGCTGCTGACGTTGGTATTGCTATGGGTAAAAATGGTACGGAAGTTGCTAAGAGTGCCGCTGATATAGTATTGACAGACGATAATTTTTCTACAATTGTACAAGCTGTAAGAGAAGGGCGCAACGTATACTCTAATATTAGAAAAACTATTTATTTTTTACTTACGTGCAATTTATCAGAAATTATTATTATGCTTGGAGCTCAAATAATAGGCTGGAATTCTATTCTTACTCCGGCAATGCTTCTTTTAATTAATGTACTTGGAGATGGTATTCCGGGAATCCGGATTGCTAAAGAAGTTTCAAGTTCTAACATTATGAACGGAAAGCCTATTCATCGCGATGAAAGCTTTTTTGGCGGTGGACTTATGGAACTTATAGCATGGCAAACAATTGTTTTTTCGGTAATTGCGTGGATAGGATATTATTTTGGCGCTTTTATACAGTTGTCTTCAAGTATTATGCCTTCTCATGCAGTAGGACAAGATATGGCTTTTCTTGTAATAGGATGGTCTTCAATTATACATGTATTTAATGTGAGGAGCAGGAGATCTATATTTAAAGTAGGTTTTACAAAAAATCCTTTACTTAATGTTAATGCGATTTGTATGATAATATTTTTTGCTGTTTTGGTTGGAGTGCCGCAGGTAGCAAACATTTTTGAGTTTTGTAAATTGGATATTTGGCACTGGATTATTTGTATTTTACTTTCACTTGTGCCTACTGTATTTTCAGAGATAGAAAAATTTTTCTATCAGTTTAAAGAAAATAAAAGATATAAATTTAGAGTTATGACTCACTTTTATAAAGACGTATAGAAATTAATTGTTATAGTTTTTGATTTTTTCTTTATTTAAGAATATAATTCAAATCATTATATGTTATTTAATGTATTACTAGCTTTTTAAGACATATAATAATTATTAAATAAGTTAAGGAAAGGATTAATTTATAATGACTAATAATACTTCCGTACTTGAATTTATAGATAGAATTAAAAAACTTGTTAATCCTGATGATATTGTTTGGATAGACGGATCGGAAACCCAATTAGAAAGCCTTAGAAAGCAATCCTGCGATAAAGGGGAGCTTATAAAATTAAATCAAGAAAAATTGCCGGGATGCTATTTACATCGTACAAAACTAAACGATGTAGCAAGGGTTGAAGACCGTACGTTTATATGCAGTGAAACGAAAGATGAGGCTGGTCCTACAAACAACTGGTGGAACCCTAAAGAAGCCTATGAAAAACTTTTTAGTATTGCTAAAAATAGTTATATAGGCAAAACGATGTATATAATTCCATATTCTATGGGTCCTATAGGTTCGAAATTTTCTAAGATAGGGATTGAAATTACTGATTCTATATACGTCGTACTTAACATGGCTATAATGACTAGAGTTGGCAAAGAAGTACTTGAAGTGCTGGGAAATAATAATGACTGGGTTAGAGGACTTCATTGTTCATGCAATATAAATGAAGAACAAAGATATATTTGTCATTTTCCTCAAGATAATACTATTATTTCAGTAAATTCCGGATATGGCGGTAACGTACTTCTGGGTAAAAAATGTTTTGCTTTAAGGATAGCTTCATATCTAGGAAAAAAAGAAAAATGGATGGCTGAACATATGCTAATTCTTGGGATTCAGAATCCTAAAGGTGAGATAAAGTATATTTGTGCGGCATTTCCGTCGGCTTGCGGAAAAACTAATCTTGCTATGCTTATTCCACCTGAAGAATACAGAAAAAAAGGATATAAAGTGTGGTGCGTTGGCGATGACATCGCATGGCTTAGAAAAGGAAAGGATGGCAGACTTTGGGCTATAAATCCTGAAAATGGTTTTTTTGGTGTTGCCCCGGGTACTAATTCAAGGTCAAATCCTAATGCTTTAGCTGCTACTACGCATAATACTATTTTTACAAACGTAGTTCAAAATTTAGATGATAATACAGTATGGTGGGAAGGTCTTGACAAAAACCCTCCTTCTGATGCTATTAATTGGAAAGGAGAAAAATGGGACGGTAAAAATTCCGAAGAAAAAGGAGCTCATCCTAACAGCCGGTTTACTTCTCCTGCTAAAAACTGTCCGTGTATAAGCAGTGAATTTGAAAACCCCAATGGTGTTCCCATTTCAGCTATTATTTTTGGAGGAAGGAGAGCTCAGACTACACCTTTAGTTTATGAAGCTTTTGATTGGAATAATGGTGTATTTATTGGGTCAATAATGTCTTCAGAAACTACTGCAGCGGCTGCCGGTAAAGTTGGTGTTCTTAGGCATGATCCAATGGCAATGATACCTTTTTGTGGATATGATATGGGAAAATATTTTAGCCATTGGATTGAAATGGGAAAAGAATTAGGAGATAAAGCTCCTAAAATATTTAACGTCAACTGGTTTAGGACAGATGAAAATGGCAACTTTATTTGGCCTGGATTTGGAGAAAACTTGAGAGTACTTGAATGGATTTTAAAAAGATGTGAAAATAAGATAGAAGCTCGAAAAACTCCTATTGGCTATTTACCATTTCCTAAAGACATTAATCTTGAAGGAACAAGTTTAACGCTCTCCGATTTAGACCTTCTTTTAGAAATTGATGGTGATTTATGGAAAAAAGAAATAGAGGACATAAAATCTTTTTATAAAAAATTTTCGGATACACTCCCAGTGGAATTAGTGGAAAAATTAAATAAAATTTCAAAATTTTTATAAAGTCTTGACACACATATATATTATATATATAATAAATATAAAATTTATTATAAAAATGAGGTGTGATTATGAGTATTAATATTGAAAAAGTAAATGAATGTTAAAAAAAGGAATCATTCGTAGAAGAATTAAAAAAAGACATGTCTGATGAAAACATTAAAAAACAGTTTGAATTAGAAGGTATAAAATTTTCTGATGATGAAGTTAAAGAATTTAAAGATATTATTTCAAAAGTTAAAAATAAAATTGAAAACAATGAATTAGAGAATGTAGTAGGAGGATTTGGAGTAAAGAGTGCTACTGGCAATATGGCCAAAGGTTCTACCATAGTACTTAGCTCGGTTAAAGATATAGGTGTTGCTACTGGTAAGATGGTCGGCGGTATGGCTAGAGGTACATGGGGATATTTGCAATTGCCCGTTGCACTTGTATATGACGCTGGAAAAGGGATTTATAAAGGAGCTAAAAAAGCTTTTGAAGATTAATATAAATTATGTGGCAATATCTTGTAAAGTAAGCTATAATGTTTTTTATAGCTTATTTTATTTTTGAGGGTAAAATGGAAAAAAATGATTTAATAGAAGTTTTGATAGAAGACGTGTCTCTAGATGGTAAAGGTATCGCACGTTATAATGGGATTGTTATATTTGTCCCTTTCGCAGCGGTTGGAGATAAACTTATAGTTAAAATTTTAAAAGTAAAAAAAGATTATGCATTTGGAAAGACTGAAAAAATTTTAAAGAAGTCCTTACATAGAATAAATGTGGATTGTGATAGTTACTATAAGTGTGGGGGATGTGTCTTTAGGCATATTTCTTATGATGAAGAATTGCGTATAAAATCAAAGTTTGTGAAAGATTCTTTAAACAAATTTGCTGGGATTACTAATTTTAATGTTAGTGACATTATTGGAGCGAAAGATATCAACCATTATCGTAACAAAGCTCAAGTACCTGTAAGATATAATAGAGATCAAAAAATTATATCTGGATTTTTTAGTCCTCATAGCCATAATGTGGTTGAATGTTTGGACTGTAAATTACACCCTAAAGAATTTGATAAGATAATATTTGAAATTAAAAAATGGATGCAGTTTTATAAAATTGTCCCTTATGACGAAACTGCAAATACTGGTTTATTAAGACACATATATTTAAGATATGCTAAATCTACAAATGAAATTATGGTATGTTTAGTTATAAATGGGGAAAGTATACCCTGTAAAGATATCCTCGTAAGAAATTTGACTGGTAAATTTGAAAATATTAAAAGTATATGTTTAAATATTAATCGTAAATCTACGAATGTTATTTTAGGAGATAAAAATAAAGTGCTTTTTGGAGAAGACTTTATTCAGGATATTTTGTGTGATACCAGATTTAATATTTCTCCACTTTCTTTCTATCAGATTAATCATGATCAGACTGAGATAATGTACGATATAGCAAAAAACATGCTTAATCTAAAAAATACTGATAATGTTTTAGATTTATATTGTGGTATTGGTACTATTGGTCTTACTATGGCTTTGGATATAAACAAATTGTTGGGTATTGAAGTTATAAAACAGGCTGTTGAAAATGCTATTAAAAATTCTGAAATTAATAATATTAGAAATTCTGATTTTATTTGTGGTGATGTGGTTGAAGAAATAGATTATATTTCAAGTTATATTAAGAATGTAAACACTATAATAATCGATCCACCCAGAAAAGGGTGTGACGGTAGATTAATAGATACTATAATGAAAATTAGTCCTGAAAAAATACTGTATATTTCTTGTAATCCATGTACGTGGGCAAGAGACCTTAAGATATTGTGCAAACAGTCTTATAATTTGCGTTCAGTGGTACCCATAGATCTTTTTCCTAGAACAGGCCATGTTGAGGTTGTGTGTTTGCTTTCAAAACTTAAATCTGATAAACATATCAATGTGGAATTGGAGATGGATAAACTAGATTTGACCGCTGAGAAAAGTAAAGCAACATACGCTGACATAGAGAAATTGTGTTAGATTAGACATGGCTTAAGTATAGCACAAGTTAAAAGAAAATATGGATTGGTAGAACGAGTTAATTATAATTTAGGTAAGAAATCAAAAATTCAACAAGTGTCACTAGAAAAGGAACAAGAAATTGAAGATGCATTAAGACATTTTAAGATGATTTAATAGGACAAAAGCATTTCAAATAGTAGAGGCGTTGACTATGGCTAATGTCGAAAGTATCAGACAAAAAATGTTACAGATAGATGCAGGGTCATTTCAAAATCTTTATGATTCTTATTTATATAAAACAGGCTATCCTAATATAGTATCTCTTGGCGGAGAGACCGGTATACGAAAGACCGTTTCGGGTATACCGGGTACTTATTTTATTGCATCAAACGGAAAATATGCTTTTGTATAGTGCATGACTCAAAAGACAAACTTATTTTTAAAAATTAAGGATGATCTTAAAAAATGCCTTGATACATCAAAGACAGTCATTACTTATAATAAGATTTCTGAAGCTATTTATTGCCACACTTCGTCATTCCTTACATCTTTTCAAGATAGTAAGATAAAAGTTTTATGTGAAGATATTGGAATTGATAAGTTTGTGGAAGACATATGGTATGTGATCCGGATATTTTGAATTCTATTAATGATATGCCACAATTACATGAAGATTATTATGAATCTTTTTTATAGGATGATCGGATTACTTGTCAGCAAAGACATGTGTATAACTGCTGGCATAGTTGGTTTTCTAGAAGCAATCCGTTTGGAACATATTGATGTATTTTTGCTGATTTTATATGAACATGGATTAAATCGAAATAATTTTATTGAAAACTTATGTATACTTCACTAGCTAGAAATTGTAGATATTTGCCATGATAAAGTTTTTCTTTTTTTGATCAATGTTTATATAAGTATTTGTTGAAGTGCGTTTTTTGATAAAAACTATTTAGTTTGTCGAAAATGATTAAAGCTTGTTTTCAAATTTGCAAAGAGCTAACTATCTCTTTTATTAATACGTTACTTAATATATTTAGAAATGAATCTCTTTTGAATTTTGTTAAGAAAGAAATAAAATTATTTTTGGATGAATTACCAAAAGAAAAATGTTTGGTTGTATGTCTGTCATCACGAATTTCCGATAGAGTTGATTATCCAGAATCATCTACGTGGGCTGTATAGCTTCTTGAAAGATAATTCTGGCAGAAATATTATTTTACCACCAATATGTGATATGAACTTTCTCAAGAAGTATAATATAATAGATGGTCAAGCGTTGATAAAGGAAGAATCAATATGGAAAAAGCTATAATACAATCAATTATGATATTGTCTTGACTATTTCTTTTGGATATAGAGTAAAAGCTAAAAGTGTCACAAATTTCCGTCAGCAGGCTACTGAATGATTAAAAGGGGTATATTATAAAAGACTTTATGATAGATAAAGAATGCCTGAAAAATTTAGGTGGTGGAGGAATTTCAAAGGATTTCTTGAGAGAATTAGAGATATCTTTGTTTCTGAAATTTACGCCGCCAGCATAGATTACGATCCCAAAGCAGAAATATCCATTCTTTTTTTTAAAAAAGTGAATAACAAAATTCATTATGATATCCATGGTCAAACGGTGGGGACTATTTATAAAAGATCACATGCTGAAAAAGAGTTTGTGGAAGGTTACAACATTTATTTGAAATTATCTGGACGAAAAAGGCCTCAAGATATGGGATAACTTGTTTCTGAATATTTAGATTTTTTGAAGAATATTATGAAGAACGTGAACAGGCAGTGATTATGACAGATTGGGTGAAACATTTAGATCATATTCTTACAATAAGTGTAGAGCAGTTATTGCGGGAAAATAAGTAAGCCGTTAATAAGGCAAAAGATAAATATAAGAATATAAATCTAGAACTGTTAGTGGTGTAAAAGAGGACTATTTGATCTCTGTAAGAATGTTGAAAAAAGGCATATAAGAAGTAAAAAAATATGTGATGCAGTTTGGAAAATGATAATCATTTAGTGATTATTTTTTTCTAATTCTCTGAGACTAAATGATCCATTTTTAATACCTTCAGCCCATCTTCTTACGATGTACATTGGTGTTTTTGGGTTTTCACGGAGATATTTTAGAATTTTATTTCGCTTTTGTATATGATTTTTATTTTTACTTGTGTTAGGTATGATATTAAATAAAACTCTTTCCATCGGAGTTCTTGCTACCAGTACATTTGATGATGATGTGCGGAGAGATTGTGATTGAAATGTCTGCATTACGCGTATCATATTTGCCATCTTATCACGTTTAGGAGGAGTATAACAATTTTTAATCATTTGGATTATTTCTTGTATAAATTCGTTTTTTTTATTTTGGGAAGGAAATTTCATTGTTTTTAGTAAATTAAATATTTTCTTTATTATTAATCTGGCTTCTTGAGTAGTTCTAAAAGTAAGTGATCCTATAAAGTCCATTGAAATTTCCCATAATTCGTTGCCTAATTTAGGAAAAGTTCTATTTATGTTTTCGCACATAGTTTTAATTATGGAAACGTTGGTTTGATCTTGCTGTTCAGTTCTAATATATTTTTTTAGTATATCTATATTTGACTTTTGTATTTCTTGTACTTTCATCATGAATGCTTCATGAGCTTCTGAATGTGTTTTTTTACAAGTAAATGTCATTGCAGGATATGGTATTAGTGGAATTTCTATATTTGCCGTTTCTCCGCTTTTACAATCTTCATACTTATTCAATTGATCTATTATATTTTCTTTTATATGTTTCGGGAGATTTACCCGAGCAGTAATTTGTGTCAGGTTAAATACCATGGTAGGCTTCATGGCTATACGGGTTCTTATATGGTCTTTAGAAGTTTCTATCGCTTTGGATAATTCTTCAGTTGTCATATTCATTACATTATCGTAATTACTTAAAAATTTATATTCAGGTTCATAAATTGGAACGTCTTTTTGTAGCTGATTTTTTAATGAATTAAATTTTGAAAATGTCAAGTTGATCACCTCTCTTACTTATAACAATATTATAATTTTTATATATAAATGTCAATATATTTGATTTAATTATGTTAATATTGCATGTATAAAGATAAGTATATATGTACATGCTTTAAAATATTTTATTTAAGGAATAATTGTAATAGATTTGGTAATATAATAATATAAATCAGTATTGACTTTTAATAATAGTTGTCAGATAATACGAGGGTGTAAGCTAAATATTTATTTCTTATTGTATTAATGGAAGGAAAACGTTAATGAAAGAATTTAATTATGTGATAGGCAGCGAAAATGGAATACATGCAAGACCTGCTGGAATGCTTGTTAAAAAAGCTTTGACCTATACATCTAAAATTACGGTTTTTAAAGGAGAAGACTCTGTTAGTTTAAAAAGTTTGTTTGATTTATTAAGTTTCGGAATTAAGCAAAATGATGAAATTCGTATAGTAATAGAAGGTGAAGATGAGTCTGAGGCAGAAGCCGGTATAAAAAACTTTTTAGATGAAAATTTTAATAGGAGCCATGTTGCTAATGACAGTATTGAAGGGTAAGGGCGTAGTTAAAGGAATATCGTTTGGAAAACTTTCTATAAAAAATAGTATTAGTAGTATTGATTGTAATTTAAAGTGCAAGATAAATGATACTCAGTTAGAAATTTTAAGATATGAAAATGGAAAAAAGGCTGCTATAGAACATTTAAAAGAATTATACAATAAAGTTTGCAGTGAAGTTGATAAAGAAAGCGCTATGATATTTGAAGTTCATCAAATGATGATTGAGGATGAAACTTATTGCAGCTCTATATTTGACTTAATTAAAAATGAGAAAGTAAATAGCGAATATGCTGTATCGTGTGTTTCGAAAAAGATGATAGATAAACTTTCTAAAGTTGACGATGAATATATTAGAGAAAGAATTGCGGATATTAAGGATGTTTCTTCTCTTTTAATAGACTGCATTTGCGGAAATGTCAGCAGAGATTGTGAAATAAATAGAAAATGTATTCTTGGTGCAAATGATTTTACCCCCAGTCAGACTGCTGAGATGAATAGTGAAACGACAAAAGGTCTTTTAATGATGAACGGGACTGTAAATTCTCATGCCTGTATTCTGGCCAAAGCTATGAATATTCCTTGTGTTGTTGGCCTTGGTGATCAGCTTAAAGAAGAATATGACGGCAAAGATATAATTTTAGACGGTTTTTCAGGTACAATCTATATTGAGCCGGATGTTACAACTATTAAAAGACTTAAAAAGAAACTTAAAATGTGCCAAAAACATTATGAGCTTTTAAATAATTTAAAGGGCAAAGAAAATATTACCTTAGATGGTAAAAAAATAAAATTATATGCGAATATTGGATCTATATCTGACCTTAATATTGTCAAAGGAAATGATGCGGGGGGGATAGGTCTATTTAGAAGTGAATTTTTATATTTAAGAAGAAAAAATTATCCTTCTGAGGAAGAGCAGTTTAAGGTATATAAAAAAGTTTTGGAGGAAATGAAGGATAAAGAAGTTGTAATTAGAACTTTAGATATAGGGGCTGATAAGAAAGTAGATTATTTTGACTTGCCAAGAGAAGATAATCCTGCAATGGGGTATAGAGCAATTAGAATATGTCTTGACAGACCTCAAATATTTAAGCAGCAGTTAAGAGCTATATTTAGAGCTTCTACATTTGGTAAAGTGTCCATTATGTTTCCTATGATTATATCTTTGCAGGAACTTAAAAATGCTAAAAAAATTGTTAAAGAAGTAAAACATGAGCTCAAAGAAAGTGGAATTCCTTTTGATAAAAATGTTAAAGTTGGAGTAATGATTGAAACTCCTGCAGCTGTATTTATTAGCGATGAACTTGCAAAAGAGGCCGATTTCTTTAGTATTGGTACTAATGATTTGACGCAATATTCTTTGGCTATAGACAGACAAAATAATAAAGTCAGCGGTATGTATGATCCTTATCATAAGGCGATACTTCGTATGATAAAGATAGTTGCAGATAATGCTCATAAGCACGGAATTTGGGTAGGCATTTGCGGTGAATTGGCCGCAGATGAAAATTTAACAGAACTATTTTTGTCTTTAGGTATAGACGAACTTTCTATGTCAGCACCTTTTATCTTGGGAATAAGGAAAAAAATTAGAGAGACCAATGTTGATGAAGTAAGAGACGAAATAATTAAAAAATTTTTATAATTATAGATTGTAGATTGATTTACTTTAATATTGTAGGAGGGTTAATTAATGTTTGATTTCCTTTTCAAGTCCAAAGACAAAGAAATATTAGCTACTCAAAACGGTAAAGCGGTACCTCTCTCGGAAGTGCCTGACGAAGCATTTTCCCAAAAGTTACTGGGGGATGGTATTGCTATTATTCCAAGCGGTGGAGATATTTTTTCACCCGTAACCGGAGTTATAGCAAACGTCTTTGACACCCTTCATGCGTATGCCATACGCTCGGAAGATGGTATTGGAATATTAGTTCATATTGGAATAGATACTGTAGATCTTAAAGGGGAGGGATTTGAAACATTTGTTAAAAAAGATCAGAAGGTTAAAGCAGGAGATCTTATTGGAAGAGCTAATTTGGAGTTTATTCAAGATAAAGGATTTCCGATTTATACCCCTATAGTTATTACCAATGCAGATAAACTCAAGAATATTTCTTATAATTTAGGCGATGTTAAAGCTGGTAAAAGTGTGATTATGTCTTATAAAGTTTAAAATTATATATTAGATTATTTTGAAAGATGGTGTAGTTTGTGAAAAGTTCAGGTGCTTTTAGTGTTCTTCAGCGTATTGGCAGGTCCTTTATGCTTCCTATTGCACTTCTTCCGATAGCAGGATTATTATTGGGAATCGGAGCTTCTTTTTCTAATCCTCAAATGATAGCTTCATATAATTTGACATGGCTTTTGGGCGAGGGTACTTTCCTTCATTTTATACTTACTGTTATGAAAGGTTCCGGAAATATTGTATTTGCTAATCTGCCTATTATATTTGCTATGGGAGTAGCTCTTGGTATGGCGGAAAAAGAAAAAGCTACCGCTACTTTATCTTCAGGTATTGCATTTCTAGTTATGCATCAGACAATTTCTTCCCTTTTAAATTTAACAGGTAAATTAGAGTCCGGTATTATG
>CAQBRY010000002.1:17503-49436 GCA_948762645.1 uncultured Eubacteriales bacterium
GTATTATGCTCGATGGTGCAGTAGGGTCCGCATGTGGAATACAGACTTTGGAAATGGGAGTTTTCGGAGGTATTTTAGTAGGTCTTGGTGTTGCTTATTTACATAATAAATTTTATAAAATTAAACTTCCAAACGTTATTTCCTTTTTTGGAGGTACTAGATTTATCCCGATAATTTCTTCTCTTACTTACATTCTTGTGGGTGCATTAATGTTTTTTGTCTGGCCGTATATTCAGGAAGGAATGTTCTCTCTTGGAAATTTAGTTACAAGGTCAGGATATGCCGGAACTCTTATTTACGGTATTATTGAAAGAGCGTTAATACCTTTTGGACTTCATCATGTATTTTATATGCCGTTTTGGCAAACGGGTCTTGGTGGAACTGCTGTAATAGACGGTGTTTATGTAACAGGTGCACAAAATATTTTCTTTGCAGAATTAGGGTCTGCTAATGTAACTCATTTTAGCATTGATGCTGCAAGATTTATGGCCGGAAAATTTCCGTTTATGATTTTTGGTTTACCTGGGGCAGCACTGGCTATGTATGCTACTGCAAAACCAAATAAAAAGAAAATTGTTGGCGGACTTTTACTTTCTGCAGCTCTTACTGCTATGATTACAGGTATTACCGAGCCAATTGAATTTACATTTTTATTTGTAGCACCTATGCTTTACGGTATACATTGTATTTTTGCCGGTCTTTCTTTTATGCTTATGCACATATTTAATATTGCTATCGGTCAAACATTTTCCGGAGGAATAATAGATTTATTATTATTCGGTGTTCTTCAAGGAAATGGTAAGACTAATTGGATATACGTGGTTCCTATCGGAATAGTATATTTTATAGTTTATTATTTCTTATTTAAATTTGTAATTGAAAAATTCAATTTAATTACCCCTGGCAGAGAAGAGGACGAAATAGAGTCTAAGCTTTATACGAGAAAAGATATAGATGCTTCTAAGCAAGATGATATATCTGAAAAAATAGTAAATGGTCTTGGCGGAGCTGATAATATACAAGATCTTGATTGTTGCGCAACTAGACTTAGAGTAAAAGTACAAGATGAAAACAAAGTTGACGAACCTATGCTAAAATCTACCGGTGCTGCAGGGATAATTAGAAAGGGCAAAGGAATACAAATTATTTATGGTCCTAGAGTTACCGTTATTAAAAGTGAAGTTGAGGATTATATTTCTAGTTTATAGTTTATCTTATTAATGCACTTTTTATAGCGCATTAGTTTTTATAATATAAGGAGATTTTTTATGAGTAAATTAAATGTTGCTATACTTTTTGGAGGAAGTAATTCTGAGCATGAAGTTTCAAGAATGTCGGCTTCGACTATCATTGACGGTATATCAAAAGAAAAGTATAATATTTTTATGCTGGGAATTACAAAATCAGGGGAATGGTTTTTATATAATGGAAATACCAAAAGTATAATAGATGGTTCTTGGGAAAAAAATTCTGATAATAAAAAAGCCTTTATATCTCCAGACACTAGTGTTAAAGGAATAGTTGTATTAGATGGTGATAAGTTTGAAGTTTTAAAATTAGATGTAATAATACCTGTTTTTCACGGTAAAAACGGTGAGGACGGTACTATGCAAGGCGTTGCAACTTTAGCAAATATTCCATTTGTAGGATGTGGCGTGACCGCTTCTGCGGTTTGTATGGATAAGGTAATAACCAATATTATTCTTTCTTACAGCGGTATAAATAAAGCGGATTTTTATTGGTTTTATGTAAACGACTTTAAAGAAGATCCGGAAAGATATATTAATAATATTGAGAAACATATAACGTCATATCCCATGTTTGTTAAACCTGCTAATGCGGGTTCTTCTGTGGGTGTAAGCAAGGTATCGAATAAACGTGAACTTTTAGAAGCTATAAAAGTTGCAAGTAAAGAAGATATTAAAGTTTTAGTTGAAAAAGCAATTGTTGGTCAGGAAATAGAGTGTGCTGTTTTGGGAAATGATGATCCTATTGTTTCTGAACCGGGAGAAATTATTCCTTCAAGCGAATTTTATGATTATGATGATAAGTATAATAATGGTACCGCAAAGATTAATGTACCGGCTAATTTGACGCCTGAGGTTTCTTTGGAGGTTCAAGAAATTTGTAAAAAAGCCTATAAGATACTTGGATGTACGGGACTTGTAAGGATGGACTCTTTTGTTGAAAAAGGTACAAATAAAATATACATAAATGAGCCGAATACTTTGCCCGGATTTACTTCAATTAGTATGTATCCGAAGATGATGCAGCATTCAGGGTATAGTTTAAGTCATTTAATTGATGAATTAATAAATTATGCGATAGAGGAGCAGAATCAAAAAAATTTTGGAATTTGAAAGGAAGATTTAAGTGAGTAGCAATTTAGATCCCATAGGAGTTTTTGATTCCGGAGTGGGCGGAATTACTGCTGTAAAAGAAATACACGAATTAATGCCTGGTGAAAATATCGTCTATTTCGGCGACACCGGGCGTGTTCCATATGGTAGTAAAAGTTCTGATATTATTTTAAAATACGCTAATCAAGATATATCTTTTTTAAAGTCTTTAGGAGTTAAAATGATAATTGCTGCTTGTGGTACGGTAAGTTCAGTTATCGATATAAAAACTCAAAATAAGGAATTACCTTTTATAGGGGTAGTAGATCCTACTTGTATTGCGGCAATCAAATCTACTAAAAATAAAAAAATAGGAGTTATTGGTACGCAAACCACTATAAAAAGTAATTCCTATATTAGATGTATAGGGTCTATTGACAAAGAAATTCAGGTATATCAGAAGTCTTGTCCGATATTTGCTCCTTTAATTGAAAATGGAGTTTCTAATTTACCATATGAGATTGTTTATGGTATTGTTAAGGAAAACCTCAGTTATTTTAATCAATATGACATAGACGTTTTGATACTTGGTTGCACTCATTATCCCATTATTGAAAACGTTATATCTGAAGTTATGGGTCCCAAAGTTAAACTTATAAATTCCGGAAAGGAAGTTGCTAAGTATGCTGAATTTATTTTAAAAAACAAAAATTTGGCGTCTTCTATGAAGCATGGCGGAAAGTATGATTTTTTTGTTAGCGACAGTGCTCAAACTTTTTCTGAAATCGCAAACAGATTTTTAGGGTATAATATAGTAAAGAATGTTAAAAAAATTAATATTGATTTATATTAATAGAAAGTATATTTTAGTGGAGGATGTTAATTGAAAGATAATTATTTTATATCGATAAACGGTAAACAAGATTTTGATGCAGATGATTCGGTAGTGAGCGTAGAAACAACAGGTAATTATATTAAAAAGAAAAATTTTGATTATATCATATATAAAGAATATGATGATCAAGATCCAAAAAGGTATAGCACATCAGTACTTAAGATAGATGGCGAAAAATGCGTCACGCTTATTAAGAATGGAGAAAATAGGACTAAACTTATCTTAGAAAAAGGTAAAAGGCATCATTGTTGTTATAATACAGAAATAGGCTGTTTAATGATTGGAGTCTTTACGGATAAAATTGCCTCAAATTTTTCGGATGAAGGCGGAGAGTTGAAGGTTAATTATTCTTTGGACGTAAATTCCAATCTTGCAAGTATTAATGAGATAAGCGTAAAAATTAGGAGGATGGATTAAAAATGGCAAATTTAATTATTAAAGTTATTGAAGATTTAAAAATTAGTTTGGCTCAAAGTATTAATGAGGCTATTAAAGACGGTAAACTTTTAGATAATAAAATTCCTGATATTAATATTGAAATTCCCGCCGATAGGGCTCATGGTGAACTATCTACTAATATTGCCATGGTTTCAGCCAGAGTTTTTAGAAATTCTCCTTTAAATATTGCTAAAATAATACTTGATAATTTAATAGTTGATAAGTCGCTGATTGAAAAAGTTGAAATTGCAGGTGCCGGATTTATTAATTTTTTTCTTTCTCAAAAATTTTTTTCGGATTGTTTATTGGAAATTAAATCTATGGGTCAAGACTATGGAAAGTGTGATTACGGTAAAAATAAAAAATTAATGGTTGAATTTGTATCTGCTAATCCTACCGGTCCTATGCATATGGGAAATGCCAGGGGAGGAGCTTTGGGTGATTGTTTATCATCTGTATTGAAGTTAGCGGGATTTGATGTCTTTAAAGAGTTTTATGTTAATGACGCAGGTAATCAAATAGAAAAGTTTGCTTCTTCTTTAGACGTAAGGTACAGACAAATTATAGAAGGTGAAAACAATGTTATTTTACCTGAAGATTGCTATCAAGGTGAAGATATAAAAGATTTAGCATATGAATTTTATAAAATATATGGTGAAAAGTATCTTTCATGTGATGTAAAGGAAAGAAAAAGTAAATTGGTTGAATTTGCTCTTCCTAAAAATATAGATCGTATGAAAAAAGATATGAAAAAGTATAATATATTTTTCGATAATTGGTTTCATGAGAGTCTGCTTTATGAAAATGATGATGTAAATAAAGTAATAAAGATGCTGTCTGATAAAGGTTTAACATATGAACTTGATGGAGCAATTTGGTATAAGGCCACACAATTTGGACTTGAAAAAGACGAGGTACTTGTTCGAAAAAATGGTATTCCTACGTATTTTGCCTCAGATATAGCTTATCACTATAATAAGTTTAAAGTACGTAATTTTGATATCTGTATTGATATATGGGGAGCTGACCATCATGGTCATATTGCAAGACTTAAAAGTGCCATGGAATCTCTTGATATAGATAGCAGTAAATTACATATACTTCTTTTTCAATTTGTAAGGCTTGTAAAAAGTGGAGAGGTTGTTCGCATGAGCAAACGTACAGGTAAAGCTATTCAGCTTTCAGATCTTTTAGATGAAGTAAGTGCTGATTCTGCTAGGTTTTTATTTAATATTAAAGAACCGAATACTAAAATGGATTTTGACCTTGATCTTGCCGTTAAAGAGGATTCACAGAATCCCGTTTATTATGTTCAGTATGCTCATGCAAGAATTTGCAGTATACTTAGGTCCGTTCCGGATAGTGTTAGAGAAAAACTTGAAAAAGGTAATGTTTGTTTAGACGTTCTTACCTCTTCTGAAGAAAGACAGTTAATTTATAATATGGCATTATACACCATGCAAATTATCAGCTGTGCAAGAGATTTTGATCCGACAAGAATTACTAAATACGTTATAGATCTTGCTACTGACTTTCATAAATTTTATAATGCTCATAAAGTTATTTTCGACGATGATGAAATTATGTTGGCAAGAATATATTTATGTATTTGCGTTAAAATAGTCATTAGTAATATTTTGAGACTATTTAAAATATCTATTCCGGAACATATGTAAATTTTTATTTTTGATTTTTTATTGACCTATTTTTATTTTTATGTTAAAATTTTCTAGCCGCTTATTGCAGGTTATAAATAAATCTTATGATTTTACCTGACAGTAGCGAGACTTATAAATCAAGGTAGGTGAATAACTGTAATGTATGCAGTTATAGAAACTGGTGGAAAACAATATAAGGTCCAGAAAGATGACATAATTTATGTCGAAAAAATTGGCGAGGAGCAAGATTCACAAGTTGAATTTAAAGTAGTTGCTTATGGAGACGACCAAAATATTAGTTTTGGAAATCCTTATGTTGAATCAGCTAAAGTTTTAGGAAAAGTAGTTAAAAATGGTAAGAAGAAAAAAATCACGGTTTTTACTTATAAACCTAAGAAAAGTTGTAAAAGAAAAATGGGTCACAGACAGCCATATACTAAGATTCAAATACAAGAAATTATACCTGATGTAAGTAAATATGTATGATCAGCATAAAAGTTTTTGTTACTCCTGAAGGAAGTATTTTAGGCTTTGAACTTTTTGGTCATTCCGGATATGATGAACTTGGAAAAGATATAGTATGTTCAGCGGTGTCTTCCGCAGTTTATATGGTTATTAATACTTTATCTGATGTTCTTAATATTGATTTTGAAGAGTTGACTATTAAAGGTGAAAATGCTTATTTAAAATTTAAAATTAGTAATAAAGATTTTTATATTTGTAAATATATTATGGCAGGGCTTAAAAATCACTTAGTTAATTTAGAGGAACAATATTATAAAAATATAAAAGTAAGTTATGTGGAGGTGCAAAGTATTGATTAAAATTAATATACAGTTATTTGCTCATAAAAAGGGACAGGGTTCAACTCATAATGGAAGAGATTCTGAGTCTAAGCGTTTAGGCACTAAACGTGCCGATGGACAAATGGTATTGGCTGGCAACATATTGGTAAGGCAACGTGGTACTAAAATTCATCCTGGAAAAAATGTTGGCAAAGGTTCTGACGATACCTTATATGCTTTAGTCAAAGGCAGAGTTAAGTTTGAAAGACTTGGTAAGCATCGTAAATGTGTAAACATATATCCTAACTAAATTTATTGAATATAGGAGTTGGAGATATTATGCATAACGAGAATATTCTAGAAGTTCTTAAAGATAAAAAATTTTTAATTAAGATTGTCAATTTAACTGATATAGAAGATGTTAAAAAAGCTTTTAAATCTAAAGGAATAAACGTTGATGATCAAGATATAGAGGAAATGCGTCAAGGTGCATTAGGATATATGAAAGGCTCTAAAGTTGAAAATGAATTTTTAGATATTATTGCTGGTGGTGAAGGTGAAAGCGATAAGCAACCTATTATCATTAATAATTATATAACTAATGATAATACTAATATAAACAAGTCTAGTTCACAGTCTAGTTCCAATGTTAATTCTGGTGCTTATTATCTTTCTAGTAGACCGGTAACAAATGCTGAAGGAGTCGCACTTGGATCCATTTTTGTTTTAGCAGGAGCTGTTATAGCTGGAATTGCAATTAAAGGTGGCATTAGAAACGGTTGGTTTTCTCCTATGTGTTAAAAGCATAAATTTATAGGTGGATGATCTCCATCTATATTTTTTATTGATTTAGTAATGTTTGAGAGGATATTGAAAATGTTTGTGGATGTTGTCAATATAAATGTAAAGGCCGGAAATGGTGGCGATGGGTGCGTTTCTTTTCATCGAGATAAGTATACTGCTTATGGCGGCCCTGATGGTGGAAATGGGGGAAAAGGCGGGAATATAATTTTTAAAGGCGATAATAATTTATCTACTTTAGCTGATTTTAGATATAGAAAGAAATTTACAGCTGCAAATGGGAAAAATGGTGAGGCAGGTAAAAAATCCGGTAAAAAAGGTGATGATTTATTAATTAAAGTTCCTGTAGGCACTTTGGTTAGACATAAGGAAACCGGTAAGGTAATGTTTGATATTTCAGATACTGATGAATATGTTGTAGCTGAAGGTGGACGTGGCGGTCTTGGAAATATGAATTTTTCTAATTCCGTAAGGCAGTCTCCAAGGTTTTCCAAATCGGGCACTCAAGGTGAAGAATTTGAGATCAAGTTGGAACTGAAACTACTGGCAGACGTAGGGATTATAGGATTCCCTAATGTTGGTAAATCTACTTTTATTTCTATGGTAAGTAATGCTAAACCCGAAATAGCGAATTATCATTTTACTACAATTACTCCTAAGTTGGGTGTTGTTAAGTATAGCTACGATTATTCTTTCGTAATAGCTGATATACCCGGTCTTATAGAAGGCGCGTGGAAGGGTCTTGGACTAGGACATAATTTTTTAAGACATATAGAAAGATGCAGATTACTTTTACATATTGTTGATGTTTCGGGACTCGAAGGAAGAGATCCGGTTGATGATTTTGAAACTATTAATAGTGAACTTGAAAAATTTAATCCTAAATTATGTGATTTACCTATGATAGTTGCTGCAAATAAATGTGATATAGCTACAAATGATCAGATATCAAAATTTAAAGATTATATACAGGGTAAAGGGTATGATTTCTTTTCTATTTCTATATCTGATAAAAAAAGTATATCTAAATTGCTTGATAAAATAGCCCAGATCCTATCAAATTTACCCTCTAAGGTAAATCTTTTTTCCGAAGACGACTTTTATAGTAAAGACAAATGCAGTGATGACTCTCTAAAAATAACTAAAGTGGATGGTAAATATATAGTTAAGTCCAAAAAGTTTGAAAGATTAATAAATTCTGTTAATCTTGAAGATTATGATTCACTAAAATATTTCCAAAGTATGATATCTAAATGGGGACTCAATGATGTCCTAAAAGAACAAGGGATACAAGATGGAGATACAGTACAAATTGGAAATGCAGAATTAGATTTTTTTAGCTAGTCAGAGAGGTTGACATTTTTGGAAAAATTATTATTGGGTAAAAATTTTAAAATAAATAATATTAATATATTAACCCTGGCTTTTTTGGGTGATGCAGTTTTTGATTTGATAGTTAGGGAACATATTATCTTAAATAATGATTATAATTTAAAAGATATTAATAGAGCTAAAGTTCAAATGGTTTGCTGTAAGTCACAGGCTAGTTTAGTAGATAAAATTATTTGTAATTTTTATGATGATGAGCTTAATATATATAAGAGGGGTAGAAACTCTAAAGTAAAAAATATTCCTGATGGAGCTTCCAGAGAGGAATACCATAAAGCTACTGGGCTTGAAGCCGTTGTGGGGTACCTTTATTTAAGAGGAAAAATAGATAGAATAACAGAATTATTAAAAATTGATTAAAAGTATTGATTTTATGTTAATTTAATGGTATAATTTATGTATATTAAAGAAATTTTTGGAGGTTATATAAATGTGGCAAGTATTTTGTGGATTAATAGCTATAGATAAAGGTTGGAGTGCTTATGAAGACTTTAATTCTAATGATAAGCATAAAATGTTTAAGGGTTGTTTAGATCTTGCTGGAATGTGTGTAGCTATTTGTTATATATGTGGTCAAGTAAACTTTGCAAGAATGTTTCAAGGTAAGCCACCTAAACATTAGAAATTTTATTTTTAGATTTATTTGAGTACTTTATACCTAGTTTATTTAATCGTATTCTATTATATCTTTGTATTGGTATAAATGGTAGATTGATAATAATACTTAAGAAGAAAAACAATAATTTATAAATAAATATTTGATTTATTAATAAGAATAATATACAGCCGGATAAACAAAAAGTATGGTACCATTCGGCTCTACAAGTTTCGTATATAAATTCGTTTATGTACTCATAAGATAAGTTATTATATTTATTTAAACTCTTTTTTGAAAAACCGTTTTTTCCGATATGTTGGGGAAAGTGGTCCTTCCATAAATTAATATGAAGAATAGAAGTATAGAATTTTCCATTATGTTCCCAGTTTTTCTGGGAATATATTTTTTTTGTAGGGTCAAAAAAAGAAATATTTAATTTTTTTGCAAATATGAGTATTATAAATTGCCATAAAAAAAGAATTATTATGTTCATTATTAAATATTTAATGGTTGTTTCAGTCATTATTTTTATTTCTCCAATTACATATTTTTATCCTAAATTCATCATATCATTATTGGCCTCATTTAATTTGCCCTCCGCAGTTTTTATTTCTTCACTTCTTTCTTCTCCTAATTCTTTTGGAAGTGCTTTTTGATATAGTTTCATTGCTTCTGAATATTTTTTATA
Source organism: uncultured Eubacteriales bacterium (assembly GCA_948762645.1). Classification (GTDB taxonomy): domain Bacteria; phylum Bacillota; class Clostridia; order Oscillospirales; family Acutalibacteraceae; genus CAQBRY01. The sequence continues at coordinate 27,095 of CAQBRY010000002.1, forward strand.
TGCCTCCATCATCTTATTATAGTGGTCTTTGGATTCACCTGGTACTTTAGGTCCTAATTGCTCTTGCATATTTTTGATAAAAGTATCTGCCTGATTTACAAATCTTTCTATACGTTCGTTAGATTCTTCTGTACCATTATATGTGTCTACTTGGTCTAAGAAGTTGTCTAATACGTTGTCAAAATTTGCTTTCTGAGCAATTACCTCTTTTATATATTCGGGTTTAGTGAAAACTTGCTGACTGTTTCCACATGAACTCAGTAGTATTATTAATGCAGACATAATAAAGTAATTTATACCTGTATAAAATTTTTTTGATATATTTATTATCATCTTAAACACCAACCCTATAGTTAATTATATGATAAAATAAAACCATAACATATATGTTCTTTTTAGTCAATATATTCAAATTATATACAATTATTATAATATAAAGATTGGTTTATGATAATGGCTTTAGTTAACTATTTTTGATTGAGTCCGAAACTTACTGATAAGGCTTGATTTACTCTGTTCATACAAAGATTATCTACACATCCTGTTTTTTCCTTTAGTCTCTTTTTGTCAATGGTACGGATTTGTTCTAAAAGTACTACGGAGTCTTTTGCTAAACCACTTTTTTGTGTACCGATATGTATATGTGTTGGCAGTTTAGACTTCGTTTGCTGACTTGTTATTGCAGCTGCTATTACTGTTGGACTGAATTTATTTCCCACATCATTTTGTACGATAAGTACCGGCCTTACTCCTCCTTGTTCTGAACCCGTTACCGGACTTAAATCAGCGTAAAAAATATCTCCTCTTCTTATACTCATACTTAAACTTCCTTTAAATATAAATTTCAGATTCATAACTTAAGAATAATCTGATTTAAAAATATTTTTTCCCCATTTTATGTTTTTTAATCAAAAAATTTTAAAAAAGTCATTTTTATTAAAAACAAGATGTAGTATAATTTAAATGGTTGGTAGTTTATTTGGAGGAAATTTTAATGCGTATTAGTAGTGTAGCAGAAAATACTTTTTTAAATGTAAATTATTATCATTTAGTAAATGATATTTTAAGTAGATCATTCGGGAAAACTCCTTTGGCTTTTGTAAGGACCTATGGATGTCAGCAAAACGTTTCGGACAGTGAAAAAATAAAAGGAGTTTTAAAAAATCTTGGGTATAGTTTTACTGACGATGAAAACTTGTCTGACTTAATAGTTTTTAATACATGCGCTATACGTCAAAATGCCCAGGACAGAGTTTTAGGTAATATCGGAATACTTAAAAAAATAAAATCTAAAAACCCTAAGGTTAAAATCATTATTTGCGGATGTATGACAGAACAAGACTATGCGGCAAATAAAATAAAGAATAGTTATCCTTTTGTAGACGTAGTTTTAGGAACTAAATATTTAAATGTTTTACCTGAGGTAATATATAATTTGTTAATTGGAAGTAAAGTTCAAGTAAATAGTTTAGAAAGTTCCGATGATGATATTTTTGAAGACGTCCCCATAGAAAGAGATAGCAAGATTAAAGCATGGGTCCCCATTATGTATGGGTGCGATAATTTTTGCTCGTATTGTGTTGTTCCTTACGTTCGGGGACGCGAAAAAAGTAGAAAATCCGAAGATATTGTCTCGGAGGTTAAAGGTCTGATAAAGCAGGGGTACAAGGACATTACTCTTTTAGGTCAAAACGTAAATTCGTACGGTAAGCATTTAGATGAAAAAGTCGATTTTTCGGATTTACTTGAGATGCTTGATAATTTAAATGGTGATTTTAGACTTAGATTTATGACGTCTCATCCTAAGGACGCTACTAAAAGATTAATAGACGTAATTGCCGGAAGCAATCATATATGCAGCCACATTCATCTTCCTTTTCAGTCCGGAAATAACAGGATTCTAAAACTTATGAACCGCAGGTATACGAGGGAAAGTTATTTAGAAATAGTCAATTATGCAAAACACAAAATACCTGATTTGTGCCTTACAAGCGATATAATCGTTGGATTTCCGGGGGAAACTTATGAAGAGTTTTTAGATACTGTTTCTTTAATAAAGGAAGTTGGATTTGCGTCTTTATTTACTTTCATATACTCTCCAAGAAACGGTACGCCAGCTTCTCTTATGAAAGATCCTGTGACTTATGAAGAAAAATCAAAGTGGTTTTCTTATCTTTTAAAAGAGCAAGAAAGTGTTTCTCTTAAGATATATGAAGAGATGGTTGGAAAAATTTTTGAAGTATTAATTGAGTCTAGAATAGCTGATAATTTAGCAGTTGGCAAAACATCTGGCAATATATCTGTGGAAATTGAAACTTTAAGGCAAGATTTAGTTGGAAAATTTATAAATGTTAAGATTACTGGTTATAATAAAACGAAGTTAAAAGCTAGAATAAATTAAGGAGTATAAAAATGGACATAATAGAACTTACAAAACAATTAGGAAAACACCTTCAAGAAGAACAGGTTTATATAAACTTTAGAATGGCAGAGCAAAGTCTTGAGTCTGATAATGATCTTCAAAGTAAAATTAATGAATTTAATAATAAAAAAGTTAGACTTAATCAAGAGATGTCCAAAGAAAATTTCGACCAAGAATTAATTAATAAATTAAATGAGGATTTAAGAAATCAATATGAAGATCTTATGCACAATGAAAAAATGATTAAGTTCAATGAAGCTAAGCAAAATTTTGACAGTTTAATTATTAAAATTAATACCATTATTAATAAAGCAGCAGAGGGAGAAGACCCTTTTATGGAAAATTTTGAAGAAGAAATTAGCTGTAGCGGAAGTTGCTTTAGCTGCTCAGGATGTTAGATAAAGGTAGGTAAAAGTTATGGCAGGTGTGTCTCCTATGATGAGGCAGTATCTAAATATTAAAGAAAAATATAAAGATAGTATCTTATTTTTTAGACTTGGTGATTTTTATGAAATGTTCTTTGACGATGCTAAATTAGTATCTGAAGAACTTGATCTGACTTTAACAGGCAAGGATTATGGTCAGAAAGAAAGAGCGCCTATGTGCGGTATTCCTTATCATAGCTGTGAGGCGTATATTGCTAGGCTTATTTCTAAGGGATATAAAGTTGCAATGTGCGATCAGATTGAAAATCCTTCTGATGCCAAGGGGATAGTTAAAAGGGATGTAGTTAGAGTTATAACTCCGGGTACTGTTGTTGAGGATAGTATGCTTGAAGAGGGAAGAAATAATTTTATATGCTGTATATATAGTCTGGAAAAGTCGGCAGGTATATGTTTTTGCGATATATCTACGGGCGAACTTAAAACTACTAGACTTAACGGTAATGATATACTTATGAAACTTAAAAATGAACTTGGCAGGTTTTGTCCAAGAGAAATTATATTTGGAGGAAATATTTCTTATCTTAATCCCATTCGGAATTTTTCTATGGATAGGCTTAATGTAAAACTAGAAGAATTCGACGAGCGAAAATTTGATTTTGATATGTGTAATGAGTATGTATCTAAATATTTAGATAAGGATAACGTACAAAAAGGTAAGATTCAGGAGTATAGTGAGGTTGTAAAGACGGTTGGTGCACTCATTTCATATATTGAGTATACTCAGAAAAAGGGCGTCGAAAGGCTTAGTAATATTGAATTTTATAGTCAGAATCAATACATGGGTCTAGATCTTAATACTATAAGAAATCTTGAAATAGTGGAAACTATGCGAAATAAGGAAAAAAGAGGATCTCTTCTCTGGGTTCTTGATAGTACTAAAACCGCTATGGGTAAACGTATGCTTAGGGATTGGCTTGAAAGACCACTTGTAAGACATGAGGAAATATTGAAAAGACAAGATGGTATAGAAGAACTTTTTTCAGACCTAATTTTTAGAGAATCTTTGTTGGAAAGTATGGGTAAAATTAAAGATATTGGAAGATTAATGACTAGAATTGTGTATAATTCTGCTACGTGTAGAGAACTTAAATCTCTTTCTTATACAATATCTACTTTGCCTGAAATTAAAAGTATTTTATATAAATCAAAATCTGCCATTTTAAAAGACGTTTACGATAATATAGACGAACTTAAAGACGTATATGAAATTATTGAAGAATCTATTGTGGAAAATCCACCAGCTATTCTTAAGGAAGGCGGAATTATCAAAGATGGATACAATGAAGAAGTTGACATACTCAGAGAAAATATGAACGGCGGTAAAGGAATAATTTTGGAAGTTGAAAAGGAAGAACGTAAAAAAACGAATATTCCGAAACTTAAAATAGGATATAATAAAATTTTTGGTTATTATATAGAGGTAACTAATTCTTATAAACATCTTGTCCCTGACTATTACATAAGAAAACAAACTTTGGCAAACTGTGAAAGATATGTTACCAAAGAGCTTAAGGACTTAGAAATACGTATTCTGGGAGCCAAGGACAAGCTTAAAGAAGTAGAATATTCTCTTTTTGAGGAAATAAGACTTAAAATTGCATCTCAAATTAAACGTATTGAAAAAACTGCTAATATGCTGGCTGTTCTTGACGTACTTTTAGCTTTAGCGAATGTTGCTGCTAAAAATAATTATATTAAGCCTGTCGTAAGCCATGACAAGAATATTATTATTAAAGAAAGCAGACACCCTGTTGTTGAGGTTTTATTAGACGGAGCTCCATTTGTTCCTAATAATGTCGTTCTTGACAATAATGACCATACTGTTGCCGTAATTACAGGACCTAACATGGCAGGAAAATCTACGTATATGAGACAAATTGCATTGATTGTACTTTTAGCTCAGATAGGAAGTTTTGTTCCTGCTTCTCAAGCTCATATCGGAATAGTTGACAGTATTTTTACTCGTATTGGTGCTTCGGATGATTTAACTTCCGGTCAGTCTACTTTTATGGTGGAAATGAATGAAGTTGCTCATATTATAAATAGTTCTACTAAGGATAGTCTGTTAATTTTCGATGAGATCGGTCGCGGGACCTCTACTTTTGACGGCATGAGTATTGCAAGAGCTGTACTTGAGTATGTGGCGGATAGAAATACGCTTGGTGCAAAAACCCTTTTTGCCACTCATTATCATGAATTGACTTCTATGAGTAAATCTTATCCTAATATAAAAAATTATAATATTGCTGTAAAAAAGAATGGCGATGATATTATATTTTTAAGAAGAATTGTGCCCGGCGGTGCGGATGACAGCTATGGTATAGAAGTAGCTAAACTTTCGGGGATTCCTGATAGTATTATTAGTAGAGCTAAGGAAGTTCTAAATGATATAGAACATAATAAATTTACTGATACGAAAATTATATGTAATGAAAATAATAATACAAAAAATGAAGATTATAATCTAAAATCTAGTAGTTATAATGATAAAATCTCTTGTATTGTTGATAAACTTAAGGATATAGATGTAAGTGTTCTTACGCCTATAGAATCTATGAATATACTGTTTGATTTAGTCAAATTAGCTAATAATTGAGTTGGTGCTTAAGATTATGAATAGAATTAATATCCTTGATAAACATGTTTCAGAGCTTATTGCTGCTGGTGAGGTCGTAGAGCGACCTGCTTCTATAGTTAAAGAGCTTCTGGAAAACTCTATAGATGCCGGAGCAAATAAAATATCTATAGAGATAAAAAGAGGCGGTATTAAGTATATAAAAATATCTGATAACGGCAGCGGAATATACAGTAAGGATGTAAAGAAGGCGTTTTTAAGGCATGCTACTAGTAAAGTAAAAGCTCAGCAGGATCTGGATTCTATTAAAACTTTAGGATTTAGGGGAGAAGCTTTGTCTTCTATTTGTAGTGTTTCCAAGCTTGAGCTTATTACAAGACATGTGGATGAAGATATAGGTACAAAATATGTTTTATATGGAGGGGAAGAAGAAAGCTTTGAAGAATGCGGGTGTCCTAAGGGGACTACTTTTATTGTAAGGGATGTTTTTTTCAATACACCTGCAAGAATGAAATTTCTAAAGACAGACGTATCGGAAGGTAACGCAATTTGTGCTTTAATTGATAATATAGCTATTTCACATCCTGAAATATCTTTTAAGTTTATTAGGGACGGCAGAGAAATTTTAAGTACGCCTGGAGATAGTAAACTTTCGTCTTGTATATATTCAGTTTTTGGCAAGAATTTTTTTGAGGAATTGATGTCTATTGATTATAAATTGGGCAATGTAAAAATTTCCGGGTATGTTAGTAAACCGTCTTGTTCAAGACCCAGTCGAAATATGCAGCATTTTTTTATTAATTCAAGATACGTCAAAATAAAAGCTGCTACTGTTTCACTTGAAGAGGCGTTTAAGGGATGTATAACAGTCGGAAAATATCCTTCTTGTGTGATGTATATTGATGTTCCTTATAACTTTGTAGATGTCAATGTTCATCCTTCTAAAACCGAAGTTAGATTTGTAAATGAAAAATCTGTTTTTGACGCTGTATATTATGGTGTAAAATCTTCTATTAATAAAAACGATCGCCGGGAAATAAATATTTCCGGTAATAATGTAAGCGTTGAACATAAAAAATCTTTTTCAGAACCTAAACAAGTAAAGATAGGTGAAAATATACCTAAAAATAATTTTATGGAAGTTAATTTTAGTAATTTAAAATTAGAATCACCTGAGATAAAATTTAACTGTGATAGTAAAGAAATTAAAGAACCGAAAAATATTGACTTTACGTCTAGGTCTGCCTTAAAAAAAGATATAGAAATATCGGAACATGTTTATAAAGAAAAAAGACCTGTTAAAGATATTATTCAAACCGAAAATATTTCATTTAATAAGACTTCAAATTTAAAAGTACTGGGGGAAATATTTAGGTGCTATATTGTAGTTCAGAATGACTGTGAAAATATTATACTAATCGACAAGCATGCTGCACATGAAAGGATTATATTTGAAAAATTAAAATCTTCTAAGGATAAAAATGTTGAGTCTCAAATATTACTTGACCCTATTATTGTGACTTTAAATAAGGTAGAATATTCTTGTGCCATTGAGAATTTACAAACATTTAAAAAGTCTGGGTACGATCTGGAAGATTTCGGGTCAGGAAATGTTTTGGTAAGGAGTATACCCATGTATACAGATATTTCTGGTACTAAAGATTTTGTTATTGAAATTGTAAATTATATTCTAAAAAATAAAAAAGATTTGAGTACGTCATATTTAGACTGGCTTTATCATAATATAGCATGCAGATCGGCAATTAAAGGAGGAAGTATTAGTAGCAACGAAGAGATTTTAGATTTAGTTGACAAACTTATTGATAATCCTGATATAAGATATTGTCCTCATGGGAGACCTGTATATTTTTCTGTAAGCAAGAGGGATATAGACAAAAAATTTAGCAGGACGTGATACTTTGAATTCAAATAAAATACCTATTATTTGTATAGTTGGGCCTACCGCCTCCGGTAAGACAAATTTAGCAATTGATATTGCTAAAAAAACAGGATCAGAAATAGTATCAGCAGACTCTATGCAAGTATATAAGGAATTTAATATATCTACAGCCAAACCGACTTTAAAGCAAATGTCTGAGGTAAGGCACCATTGTATTGACATTGTTTCTGTTAGAGAAAATTTTAGTGTGGTTAAATATATTAGTTTTGCAAAAAAAACTATAAAAGATATTTTTTCAAGGGGTAAAGTTCCGGTACTTTGCGGAGGGACTGGACTATACATTGATTCTCTTATAAAAAACGTGCCTTTTGAAAAAGGAGAAACCAATATCTTTATAAGAAATAAAATTCTTAAATATATGGACGAAAATGGAACGAATTATTTTTTTAATAAGCTAAAAAAAATTGACCCTGACAGTGCAAAAAAAATAAATATTAATGACTGTAAAAGGATCTGCAGGGCTATAGAATTTTATTATACAAACGGTTACCCGATATATAGGCAAACTCAAAATACTTTAAAATCAGATTCATGTTATAATGTGTGTAAAATAGGGCTTAGTTTTAAAGATCGAAGTATACTTTATGATAGAATAAATAAAAGAGTAGATCTAATGGTTCAAAATAGGATTTTGGACGAAGTTTATTCTATTAAGAATATAGGAGATACGGCTAAATTTTCTATAGGATATAAGGAATTTCTACCGTTTATTAATGGTCAAGGGTCTTTAAATGAGTGCATAGGAAAACTTAAAATGGAGACTAGGAGATATGCTAAGCGTCAGATTACTTGGTTTAAAAGAGATCTTGGTACTAGGTGGTTTAATGTTGACGAATACGAAAATACTCAAGACTTATTTATTGATGTTTGGAAGTATATTTTTAATAGCGGAATTTTAAATTAAGGAATAGATGTTATGAAACGTTCTTCAATTAAGAAAACTTTTTTAGGAATAGTACTTGTTTTGATGTTTTTTTATTCTTTACATATTATTTATAAAAAAATATATATAAATGTATCTACGGAGACGATAATGTCCGTAACTCTTGATGACGTTATTGACTGTAAATCTATAGTTATTAGAGATGAAGATGTGGTGACAGGTGAAAACCAAAAATTTTTAAAGTACTGCGTAGATAATGGTGAGAGGATATCAAAGGACGATATTATTGCCAAATGTTTTGACAGCCAGGAAAACGCCATATACAGCGTGGAACTTGATAATATAAAAAATGAACTTGAAAATTCACAAAAGATTGGTTTAAATGATAATTCTAGTAGGAATTTAGATTTTATAAGTAAAGAAATAAACAGTGAGATTAGAAATATTTCATTGAAATATGAGTATCTTGATATTTATAAGAATATGAAAAAGATAACTAATCTTTTGAATGAAAGACAAAATATGCTTGGAAGTGGAAATATACTTTCTAAAAGAATAGAATATTTAAAGTCGAGAAAATCTGAGCTTGAAAAAATGATAAATTTTCAGACGCAAAATATATTTTCACCTTATGCAGGTTATTTTGTAAATAAAATAGATGGATATGAAAAAGTTTTGAATTTTGAAGATATTAATAAATTTGAGTATAATAACTTGGTATATGAAGAAATTACTAAGTCTAAATCTGATGAAAAGAATACAATAGGTAAGATAATAAAATCTACTAAATGGTATTTATTGTGTTATATACCCGCAGAAGAAATATATAACATACAAGAAAATATGGAAGTTAGTACAAAGTTTGCCTGTGAAAGCGATTACATACCTACAAAAGTTGAAAAAATAACTAAAAGTAAAGATTCACCAAATAGTTTGGTAATACTTTCTTGTGAGTACATGGATAATAAGCTATGTTTTACACGTTTTGAAAATGTTTTTATAAAGAAATCTTCTTATTTCGGATTTAAAATTCCCAAGGATTCTTTACAAATGTTTGAAGACAACGGAGTTGTTTATAAAGGAATATATGTAAAAAATGGTGCTAATTTAATGTTTAAAAAGATAGATATTGTTTATTCGGGGGATAATTTTGTTATAGCTCAGAGTCCTGAAAGTGACAATGAAAATAATGAAAAATCCTTAATAAACGGTGATATGGCGGTGATTCGAGGTAAAAATTTATATGATGGTAAATGTGTATTATAATAATAAAATAATTAAAAATTAATTATTTTGTTGACATATTTTATAAAAAATCAGATAATAATTGAAGGAAATATTTTCATTAAGTATATAAATTATTGAAAGTATTTGTAAATATTTTAATACATAAGCTAAAAAATATGTGTAATTTAATGTTTTATTTTAATTAGGAGGAATTGTAAATGCAAGGATTTGTAAAAAAGTTTAAAGAAATGTGGTCTCCGACTGAAGACTATGAAGATGAATATGAAGAAAATTACGAACAAGAAAACAGTGCAGAATCTGGCAATACCTCTGGAAGGACTAGAGAAAATTACGATCCGAATAATAGAGTTGTAAATATACATGCTACTGCCAAACTTCAAGTAGTACTGTTTAAGCCTGAAAAATTTGGCGATGAAACAAGAAATATAGCTGATGAGCTCTTAAAAATGCATACTATAGTTTTAAATCTTGAACAAACCAGTAAGGAGGCATCCAGAAGAATAATAGACTTTTTAAGCGGTATAGCTTATGCTAATGGTGGAAAACTAAAAAAAGTTGCTACTGAAACATATGTTGTCACGCCTTATAATGTTGATATTACTGGTGATGATCTTATGGACGAATTAGAAAGCAGTGGAGTTTGTTTCTAATATAAATTTTTTAAGTGGGGAATGTTTATTATGATTAGCATTGACGAAATTAAAAACGTCAGTTTTAGAAGGGCTAATTTTGGTGGATACAGACCTGAAGACGTTGATAAATTTATCGATGATGTACAGTTTTCTTATAATGGTCTTTTGGATGAAAAGGTAAAGCTTTTGACTGAAATAAAAGAACTTAGAAAAAAAATAGATGATTATCATGATGAAGAAGAAAGTATCAGAAAAGCTATAATTAGTGCTCAGCGTTTTGCTGATGATTCTATATGCAGTGCTAATGTTGAATCCAAAAAAATAATTCAAGATGCAAATAATGAGGCTACTTCTATACTTTCCAAAGCTAAAGATAAGGCTCAAAAAGAACTTGAACAAGCTCAAAATTTAAGAAATCAAGTCATTAAATTTAAAAATGATATTATATCAGCTTACAAAGAACATTTAACTCTTATTACTAATTTACCTGAACCTGTTTTTATGAACTTAGAGGAAGATAAATCTATAGACTCTCGGGAAGATGAAAATAATACCGTTAATGATCCGGACTTAGACTTATCAAATGAATTTAGTAATACTCAGAAAATTAGCGAGGATCTTTTTTCTAGTGAAGACCTGGAACAAAAATACAGTTCATTACAATTCGGAAAAAATTATGATGTTAATCAGCAATAATATATTAAACCGTTATTTATAGTTTAGAGGAGAACAGAAGTTAATGTCTACAAACAACTACAACGATACTCTTAATTTGCCGAAAACCGACTTTCCCATGAAAGCTAATTTACCGGAAAAGGAAGCCGAGTTTTTTAAACAGTTTGAAAATAATGATATTTATAATAAGCTTATGTCTCATAATAAGGATAAGCCTGTATATGTACTTCATGATGGTCCACCTTACGCAAATGGAGATATTCATTTAGGTCATGCACTTAATAAAATACTCAAAGATTTTGTTGTAAGATTTAAAAATATTTCCGGGTATAGATCCCCGTATATTCCTGGATGGGATACTCATGGATTACCTACAGAACTTAAAGCTAGAAAAAAAGCTAATATTAAAAATTCTCAGGATATTAGTGATTCTCAGCTGAGAAAAATTTGCAAAGAATTCGCAATGGGTTATGTAAATACTCAAAAAGATCAGTTTAAGAGACTTGGAATACTAGGGGATTGGGATCACCCTTATATTACTCTTCAGCCCAAATTTGAGGCTAAACAGATAGAAGTTTTTGCAAAGATGGCGTCTGAGGGAGCTATATATAGAGGTCTTAAACCGGTTTATTGGTGCCCTAGTTGTGAGACGGCTTTAGCTGAGGCAGAGATAGAGTATAGTGATGATGACTGTCAATCAATATATGTAAAATTTAAGGTTAAAGAAGATAATGGAATATTTTCTAATTTAAATATTGACATTTCAAATGTTTGTTTTGTAATTTGGACTACCACCACTTGGACTTTGCCGGGAAATGTTGCTATATGTTTAGGTCCTGATATTGATTACTTTATAGTAAAATATAATAGTGAATATTATATTGTTGCAAAAGACCTTTGTAATGAAAGTATGAAAGCTGCTGGAATAGAAGAATATGAAGTGATTTCAACCGTTAAAGGTTCCAAATTTGAAGGAATTAAAACATATCATCCGTTTTTAGATAGAGATTCTATTGTAATTTTGGGAGACCATGTAACTACCGAAAGCGGTACGGGATGTGTTCATACTGCTCCTGGACACGGTGTAGAAGATTTCGAAGTTTGTTTGAAATATGATAATATTCCTATTGTGGTTCCAGTAAATTCGAGGGGTGTCTTGACGGAAGAAGCCGGACGGTTTTGCGGTATGCATATTTCTAAAGCAAATGATGAGATTAGCTCTTATTTAAGCGAAAAAGGACTTTTATTTTCTACTAAAAAAATTAGTCACTCATATCCACACTGTTGGAGATGTAAAAAACCGATTATCTTCAGAGCAACTAAGCAGTGGTTTTGTTCGATAGAAAAATTTAAGGATAAGGCTATAAAAGAAGTTGAAAATATTGAATGGGTACCTAAATGGGGAAAAGACAGAATAAACGCAATGATTACAGAAAGAAAAGATTGGTGTATTTCACGCCAGAGAAAATGGGGAGTTCCTATTCCAATATTCTTTTGTGATAATTGCGCAGAACCTTTAATTGAGGAAAAAGTGATGAAAAATGTATCTGATATTTTCGGAAAAGAAGGTTCAGATTCTTGGTATATAAATGAAGCTGAGTATTTTATACCTGAAGATATTAAATGCAAAAATTGTGGACATGAACATTTTTCAAAAGAAACAGATATTATGGACGTATGGTTTGATTCGGGTGTTACAAACGAAGTAGTTTGTAAAAAAGAAGGTATGAAATGGCCGGCTGATCTTTATTTAGAGGGTGCTGATCAATATAGAGGGTGGTTTCAGTCATCTCTTTTGACCTCTATTGCATTTAATGATAAAGCTCCTTATAAAACAGTTGTTACACATGGTTGGGTTGTTGATGAAGAAGGTAAAAAACAATCTAAATCAGTTGGAAACGGAGTTAAACCGAGCGAAATAATAAATAGATATGGCGCTGACGTGTTTAGACTTTGGGTAGCTTCCTCCGACTATCATACTGATGTTAAAATTTCTCATGATATTTTAAAACAGTTATGTGAATCTTACAGAAAAATAAGAAATACAGCTAGATTTATAATAAGTAACCTTTATGATTTCGATCCAAATAAAATTTCTTATAAAGTAAGTGATCTTTTTGATATAGATAAATATATGCTTTATAAAGTTTGTAAGCTGAATCAAAATATTATTGATGCGTATAATAATTTCGAATTTCATGAGGTTTTCCACAGTATACAGAAGTTTTGTATTGTAGATTTGTCTAACTTTTATTTGGATATTTTAAAAGATAGGTTATATGTTTATAAATCAGATAGTATACAAAGAAGATCTGCTCAGTTTACTATTTATAATATACTATCCGTTCTTGTTAAACTTTTGGCCCCAATACTTGCGTATACTTCTGAGGAAATATGGAAATACATGCCGCATAAAAGTGATGAGAATGTTGAAAGTGTTCTTTTGAATTCTATTTGTGTTGATGAGGATATTGAAAAAAGTGTAAGTAAAGAGCTTATTGAAAGGTTTAATAAAATTCAGATACTCAAAAATGATATTAGAAAAATTTTAGAAAAAGCTAGAAAAGATAAAATTATAGGTTCCTCTTTAGAGGCTAAAGTTACAATTTATAGTAGTGATTTAAATGCTTATAAATTTTTATGTGATAATGCAGGTGAACTTAAAGATATACTAATTGTATCTGAAGTAGAGACTTTAAGCACAGGAATGGGAGAACATGAATTAGATAAAAATCCAAGTGCGTCTGTAACTATTTCTAGAGTAGGCGGGAAAAAATGCGAGAGATGTTGGATGTATTCAAATACTGTTGGAGAAGATGTTCAAAATCCTGATCTATGTGATAGATGTGCAAATATTTTAAAATAGTTTTAAAATTTTATTGCGGCTTGTCTTTTAAAGGCGGCCGCTATATTTATATTTTGTTGGAGGGGATTATATTTGAAAAGGTTATTTATAATATTGTCTATTTTTTTGATAGTAGTAGATCAGGGGATAAAAATTATTTTTTTAGAAATTTTAAATGAAAATATTGTAGTCATTCCAAACCTTGTGGAGCTAGTTATGGTACATAATAGGGGTGCTGCTTTTGGAATACTTCAAAATAATAGATGGATTTTTATTTCATTTACTATACTTGCAATTTTTTGTTTTATTTATATAATATTTATTAAAGTAGTTGATAATAAACTATTTATAACATCTTCAGTATTTGTTGTAGGTGGTGGTATTGGTAATTTGATAGATAGAATTTTTAGAGGATTTGTTATTGATTATATAAAATTATCGTTTTTTCCTCCGGTATTTAATTTTGCAGACATATGTATTTCAGTTGGGGGAGCACTACTAGTAGTTTATGTTTATTTAGACCATGAAAATAAGGTATCAGTAAATGGATGAGATTATTATTTATGCTGAAGGTGATACTGTTTATAAAAGAATAGATGTTGTTGTTTGCCAAAAAGTTGAGAATGTGTCTAGAAGTTTTTCACATAAGCTTATTAAAGAGGGTTTTATAACAGTCAATGATAAGAGAGTAGATAAAAATTATAGATTAAAGTATGAAGACGTAATTAGAATTTTTTTAGATGATCCTCAGCCTCTAAAAATATTACCTGAGAATATTCCTTTGGATATAGTATATGAAGATGATGATCTTTTGGTAGTCAATAAAGAAAAAGGGATAGTTGTACATCCTGCTCCCGGAAATTATACGTCTACATTAGTAAATGCTTTACTAAATCACTGTGGAGATTCTCTTTCAGGTATAAATGGTGTTATTAGGCCCGGTATTGTTCATAGAATAGATAAAGATACAAGTGGTCTTTTGATAGTAGCTAAAAATGACTTTTCTCATAATCTTCTTGCCGCACAAATTAAAGAACATAGCTTTAGAAGAGAATATGAAGCTATAGTTCATGGAAATGTTTCGAGGGATTCCGGTACTATTGATGCTCCTATAGGAAGAAATTCTATAGATAGAAAAAAAATGTGCGTAACGGATAAATGCTCAAAACGTGCTATTACTTATTATAAAGTTATAAAAAGGTATGAAAAGTATACTCATGTTAGACTGAAACTTGAAACAGGTAGAACCCACCAGATAAGGGTACATATGTCTTATATTGGACATCCATTAGTTGGTGACACTGTCTATGGACCGGGTAAAAACAAAAATTTCAATTTATTTCAGGGACAGTGTTTACATGCTAGAGTTATAGGATTTATTCATCCCCAAAGTAATGAATATTTAGAATTTGTAAGTGATTTGCCAAGATATTTTAAGGATTATATTAAATTTTTAAATGGGTAATCTTTTTTTAAGAAGATATATAACAATTTTAATGTAGGAAAATTATATAATTATTTTGTAGGTAGGTGAAAAAATGGGTAAAAATTTAAAGAATATTCCGTATAATAATAGAGAAATTAGTTGGATGGATTTTAATTATCGTGTTCTTGAAGAAGCTATAGATAAAAATAATCCCATTATGGAAAGAGCTAAATTTTTGTCCATTTCATCTTCAAATCTTGATGAATTTTTTATGGTTAGAGTTGCTGGAATAATGGAAAAAATTGAAATTAGATCTACGGATAAAGACTCATCAGGATTAAAACCTAAGCAACTTTTATCTGCTCTTACCAAAAAAATACATGATTTTTATGAAAAACAGTATCTTTGTTTTCATAAAATGATTCTTCCGGATCTTAAAAAAGATGGCATAGAGATTTTAAAGTGGAAAGAGTTGGATAAAGATCAGGTAAAATTTACTGAGAATTTTTTTAATATGATAATTTTTCCTGTTTTAACTCCTCTGGCAATAGATCAATCAAGACCATTCCCCTTTTTAGCTAATAAGACTTTAAATATAGCGGTAGAGTTAGATAGCGGTAAGGATGAGTCCAATTTTGGAATAGTACAGGTTCCTGCAATTCTTCCAAGATTTATAAAACTTCCAAGTAAAAATTCTAAAAGCTATATTTTGCTTGAAGATATTATAATACATGAACTTCCTAAGCTTTTTGAAATATATGAAATAAAATCAAGTTGTACTTTTCGAATTACTAGAGATTCTGATTTAGAAATAGATGAAGATGCGGAAGATCTTTTAATGGAGATTGAAAAATCTATAAAAAAACGTAAGCATGGTGCATTAGTTAGACTTGAAATAGGTAATACAAAAAGTGAAACTATTAAAAATTTTATTATAGATATACTTGACGCAAGTAAAAAAGAAATATATATATCTAAAGGACCACTCGATTTTACTTTTCTTTCTAAATTTTATGATGAAATTAATGATAAAAAGTTAAAATATAAAGATGTTCAGCCGGTAAATCCGCCAGTTGGATTTTTAAACTATGAGGATATTTTTAAGTCTATATCTGAAAAAGACAAAATAGTTTATCATCCTTTTGAAAGTTTTGATTGTGTAATAAAATTTGTGAAAAAGGCTGCTGAAGATAAAGACGTTCTTGCAATAAAACAAACCCTATACAGAGTAAGCGGAAACTCTCCTATAATTGCTGCACTTATTAAGGCAGCGGAAAATGGCAAACAGGTTACTGTACTTGTAGAATTAAAGGCCCGTTTTGATGAAGAGAAAAATATAGTTTGGGCTAAAAAATTGGAAAAGGCAGGATGCCATGTTATATACGGCGTTCCCGGACTTAAAACTCATTGTAAAGTTTTACTTGTAGTAAGACGAGAAAAAGATGTAATAAAAAGGTATATACATCTGAGTACGGGCAATTATAATGATACAACGGCTAAATATTATACTGATATTGGATATTTTACTTGTAAAGAAAGTTTCGGTACCGATATATCTTCTTTATTTAACTTTATTACCGGATATTCTTTACACCCAAATTATAAGAAAATTGTCGTTGCCCCGAAGAATATGAGAGACTTCTTTATTGATATGGTGAAAAGAGAAATTGCTAATGCAAAGAAAAAATTAAAAAATGGAATAATAATAAAGGTAAATTCTTTGGTGGATTATAAAATTATTGAGATGCTTTATAAAGCTTCCTGTGAGGGTGTAAAAATTAAGTTGATAGTCAGAGGAGTGTGCTGTTTAGTTCCCGGAGTAAAAGGTATAAGCGAAAATATTGAGGTTAGAAGTATTGTTGGAAGACTTCTTGAACATAGCCGTATTTTTTATTTTGAGAACGGCGGGGATCCAAAATTATATATGAGTAGTGCAGACCTTATGCCCAGAAATCTGGATAAAAGAATAGAACTTGCTTTTCCTATTGAAGATGCTGACCTTAAAAATAAATATATTAAAATTTTAAATATTATTCTTAAAGATAATTTTAATTCCAGAATTCAAAATTCAGATACTGTTTATTTAAAAGAAGGTATAAAGGGTAAGAAAATTCTTAACAGTCAAATGGAACTATTTAAGATTTTTAAAGAAGATAAAATGGATCAAGTAGAAAAATGTAAGTTAGAAAATTCTCAGAAGTTTAAATAGATTATTTAGGTTGGGAGATGATAGTTTGTCTATAAAAAGAGTTGGAATATTAACTAGTGGTGGAGATTGTCAGGGGCTTAATGCTGCTATTCGAGGTGTATGCAAGTCTCTTTATGGGATATATGGTGAAGAAAATATAGAAATATACGGTATTGTTGATGGATATAGGGGACTTATAAATTGTGAGTATAGATTTCTTAAAAGAGAAGAATTTTCAGGTATTTTGAATCTTGGCGGGACCATTCTTGGAACGTCAAGAGAGCCGTTTAAAAGAATTCGAGATATTGAAAAGAATAATATAGATAAACTTAGTTTTATGAAAGAAACTTATAAAAAGCTTAAATTAGATTGCCTTGTAATATTGGGAGGAAACGGTACGCACAAAACAGCAAATCTTTTAAGCAGCGAAGGCCTTAATGTAGTTACGCTCCCTAAGACTATTGACAATGATTTATTTGGTACGGACGTAACTTTTGGGTTTCATAGTGCAGTTGGAATAGCTTCTCAAGTTATAGACTGCATACACACTACCGCTACATCTCATGGCAGAATATTTATTGTTGAAATTATGGGAAATAAAGTGGGTTGGCTTACCTTATATTCTGGTATCGCAAGTGGGGCAGACATTATTTTAATTCCGGAGATACCTTACAATCTAAATTCTATTATAAGATCACTTGAAAATAGGTCAAAGCAAGGAAAAAATTTTTCTATTATTGCGATGGCTGAAGGATCTATACCTGTGGAATATAAAAATTTATCTAAAAGCGAAAGAAAAGATAAGCTAAAGAAAAATAATTGTTCTACTATATCTTACAAGTTGGCAAATGATCTTGAAAAGGCTGTGGGTCAAGAAATAAGAGTGACAGTTCCCGGACATTTTCAAAGAGGTGGAGATCCTTGTCCTTACGATAGGATATTAGCTACACGTTTTGGATCTTTTGCCGCAAGATTAATTAGTGAAAGTAGATATGGAAATATGGTTTCTCTTCAGAATGATAAGGTAGTAGCTATACCTTTGGAAGATGTGGCTGGAAAATTAAAAACAGTTCCTGAAGATAGTCAGATTATATTGTCTGCTAGGAGAATAGGTACTACTTTTGGCGATTGAATTTTAATAACTTAAAAAGATCTTTACTAAATTCGAAAGGATGATATTAAAGTGGAAAGTGATAAAATTGTAGATTTATTTCATAATGAAGAGTTTTTAAAGAAGTTTAGCAATTTAAAAGATGAGAATGAGGCTGTTGAACTTTTTAAAAGTAATGGTGCTGAGGTTACTCGTGAAGAATTCGACGAATTATATACTTTATGCGATGAATATATAAATAATGGAATAAAAATTTCTGATAGGGAACTTGATATGGTAGCGGCTGGTCTAAATGTTAGTAAAGATGTTATAATGGAATTTAAAGAAGCTATGGAAATCAGATTTTAAAAAATTAAATGTAGTTTGATTTTTTTTATTTAGTTTTGGCTATAATTAGAAATAAATTTAATAAAAATTATAATGGGAGAAGTAGACGGTGAAAAAATTTTTTTCAACATTTTTAAGTTTAGCAGTATTGACATTTTTATTTATGCCACATTCTTTTGCAGGTGGTACTAGAAGAAATTTTACTCCGGAAGAAGATAAAAAATTAATTGAACTTGTAAATGAGCATGGTGAATTAAATTGGACGTTAATAGCTTCGCTCATGGAAAATCGAAATCCAAGGCAGTGTAGGGAAAGGTGGAAGCATTATCTTAGCGTAAGGGAAACCGGAAAAGAACCATTTAGCCCGGAAGAAGATAGACTAATTTTTGAAAAATTTAATGAATTGGGACCAAAATGGACAAAAATATCTTCATTTTTGCCTGGTAGATCGGATACTAATGTTAAAAATAGATTTATGAAATTTACAAGATGTCATTATAATATTACCGGATTACGTTCAAAGCAACTTTATATGGTATGCCATGACAAAAAAATTGTTGTTCCAGCAAAGCCAGAGCCTAATCAAGAATGTGCTGTTTCAGAACCATTAAAGTCTAATCAGGAATCAGACCCTAATAGATTTGAGATGCCTCCGCTTTTTGAAGATGATAATATATTTGAATTAGAGGATGATTTCGATATAGATAGTCGGAAGTTTTATCCTTTTTAGTAATAATTTATATTTTGAAGTTATAAAATGAAAGGTAGATTATTCTACCTTTCATTTTGTATTTTTATATAATTTTATAGTAATTGCGGTAATATCATCATCATGAGTTTTTTTTCGTTTTGAAATAGTCTTATTTACTATACCTTTAGTAAATCTTTCTATATCCTTTCCGTCATATTCTCTTAATTCTTCCTCTACCCATTTGTCGCCGGTGTCTGTTACTCCGTCTGATAGCATTAAAATCATGTCGTTATTATCTAGGTCTATGCTATCGTGTAAAAACATTGCTTCATTTAGTATTCCTATTGGTAATGAAGATAGATCTATCTTTTCTATACTATGGTTTTTTCTTATGAAAGTTGCGGGTGCACCTGCTTTCATAAGTTCTGCTTTTCCTGTGAATAAATTTAATGATAGTACGTCAAGCGTAGCTAAAGATTCATCCCCGGATTTTACAAGTAACGCGGAATTTACTATTTTAATTGCTGAGTCAAAATTTATACCTGACTTTATTAATTTACTCATAAGTTCAGAAGCCATTGCCCCGTCTACTGCTGCTTTTCCTCCGGTTCCCATTCCATCGCTTATAATTACAATTAAATTTCCTGATCCATCATTAAAATAAAGATAATTATCTCCGCAAAGTTTACCGTTATTACAAGCATGTTGATTTACGCTTACTTTAGCTTGAAATATGGTTTTTTCACTTATTTGTATTCTGCAGGAATTATTTATATTACTTATGGAAGGTTCATCCAAAGATTTTTCACATACGCTGGATAACTCTTTTAATAGCGTATCGTTTAGAATAAATTTATTTTTATATTCAGCAGGAGTGTCGATTTCTATTGTTATCCTTTGCTGCCGATTTCTTTTGCAGGTTACATTACATATATTTATTCCAAAAAGTTTTAATCTTTCCTTTATTTTAAATGCCTTTTCTTGATCGAATAATTCTACTTTTTGAAATTCTTCTGCAATATCGTCCAAAAGATATCCCATGCTATCAAACTGTCCGGAAACTATGTTCCTAAATTCTTTCATTCTGTTATTTGCTTCTAATTTAGAAATGTAATTTTTATAATTTTCTTTTATGATGGCAATTATTTCTTCGATTTTAGAGCATCTTTTACTTAATTTTTCAGGAAAACTATTTTTATTTATTTCTTTTCCGTAACTTATTAATCGGGTAATATTTGAAAAACTACTGCTTGTTTCTGATTTTTCTTTTTCCCAGCAAAATGTTTTTAAATTGCAATTATTACAAGTTGAGTATACTGCTCCTTTACATATATCTTTTATTTCCGGAGATTCTATCTTAGAGAGTTTGACCGAAACTTTATCTACAAAATTTGAAACCGATAATAAAGATTCTGATGCGAGTTTTAGCCTTTGAATTACTGAATTTTTTAGTCCGTTGCTTTGAACTTTGTTTTCTGAATAAAAAGATATTTCTTTTATATAATTTATAAACGATTTTGGAATAGATAAAAATATTATTATACCTATTAAAATCTCATATGTGCCGGTTATTAAATATGATATATCACCGGATTGAAAAGAGATTAATATATGTGAAAGTAAAAATGCTACGCAAACTCCTATTTTTCCAAGGTATGAAAAAAATCCTGACATCATTCCACTAAATGCGTATATACTTGATGTGTATAGAAGTCCAAATGAGGAAAATGAAAGTATTATCCCTGATGATACTCCCGCTATACATCCGCCTGAAATGTTTGCGCAAAGTGAAAATAAAAGTATTACAGTTACAGATATTATTCTGCCTATAGATAAAGTTCCGATAGATACTGATGATAAAGAAAGTAGTATGATACTGAAACTTACTAAAATACAAACCAGTTCTTTAGGATTTAATATAGATTTTTTTTGGTAAAACGCTTTAAATGACTTGTTAAAAAAATATGCTGATACTGAAGCAAAAGTTGCTTCTATTAAACTTATTGTTACATCACTATAGTCAAAGCCATCAACTATCGAGTTAAGAGCCATACCTGTAAAAAATGTTGGAATGAATGTGAGCAAAGGGATATATAATCTATGGTTTTTAATGTATTTTAGCTCACTTAATGTCCATTTTATTGCAGCGATTGCTATTGCTGTGGAAATATATCTTACGCTTGAACTTGTGTTTACTTGAAATATATATCCTATTATGGCCCCTATAAGTGAATATATTGTTTGGGACTCTGGGGAAGCTGCTATTAATGATAATCCGAAAGGAAAATATCTTCCGAGTATTGTCCCTCTTGATGATAGTAATCCAAATGTTATGTACATAGATTTTAGTATGATGTCATTTATGGTATTGGGTTTTATGTTACTAAGAGAAAAATCTTTTTTGCGAAGAGTAATATCTTTCAAAAAAATCGCCACCTATTAATGTAATTTATGTTCTGGTGGAGATTATTATATTTGTTTTTATTGAATATTAATGTCATAAATTGGGTGTATTTTTTTAAGTAATTTTAAAAAAATATAAATTTTGATATACAATAATAAAGCTTTTTAAGAGTTTTTTGATTAATTTATCGAATAATAATAGGTCATGGTTTTTTGCACTTTTTGTTTTGCCTTTTTAATGTGTCTTGAAACTGATGAGATTCCTATTCCTAACTCCTCAGCTATTTCACTCATTTTTTTCATATCACCATAATATAGGGAAACACATAGTTTTTGTTTAGCAGTCAATTCTCCGTCTACTATATTTTTTAATGATTTAATCATTTTTTTATATTCCGTATTAGTAGTTTGCTCAGAGACTATTTTCTTAAATTCATCCATACTTGCTATAGATTCTGTGAAATTATCTAATGATAGCACTTTATTTTTCATGTTTAATCATTACCTCAC
>CAQBRY010000003.1:0-17765 GCA_948762645.1 uncultured Eubacteriales bacterium
TCAGTATTAGGCATTTCATAATTTATCACTTTAAAATTGCCACTTAGTGAATTTTTATGAATTTTTAGCCGTATTCAAATCCACGTTCTAAATACCATTTTTTATTTGTTGTTTGAGGAATTTTATCATAAAATATACGCCATTCTTCCCATTTCTCTTTCAAATATTCAATATTGTTAGAACTAAATCTACGTTCTATTACAGTATCATCTGCTCCCGAAATAACAAAAATAGTTTCACCATTTCCATTATCCTACCAAGTAATTGTTAAATATACAGAAACAAGATGTTTAGGATAAGTAGGATACCAATTATCATTAACTTTTACCATTTTACTTAAAGTATATTTATCATGAAATTCTTGACGTAATCGTTGTTTTTCTTTTTTTATTTCTCTTTTATTTTTCTTTTTTAATTTATTTTCTTTCATAACAGTCCTACAATGATTTATAGTCAAATAATATTAATTGACAACCGTTAAATTAAAAATGAATTAATTAATTAACGTGGAAAAATATATTTGAAAAATTATATTCTTCCACGTTTCATATTAAAAAGAGTTTTCTGCTACTCTTAAGCCTCGATACCCAGTTAAGATATCTAAATTATTTTCTCTGGATGTTTCCATAAGTAAGTCCATAAGTTTTATATCACCTATCTATAACCTGGTTCATACCGAACAATATTACCATTATCATCCATCTTCCAACCATTTGCAATAACTAAATGTCCAACTTTACCATTTTCACCGGGTTTATAAATTAATCCTGTATTTGGACATGCAATATCATTAATCATATTTTCAATTCCAGGAGTTTCATCAGTACCTTCTGCTTCAATAGCCAATCTAATTTTATTTTCCAAATTAGGAATATCTTTTACATTATACATATTTTTTTCCTCCAATATATTTATTAAATTTCTGCTGATTTTAAAGAGTTACCACCATCAATATCTTTCTTATCTAAAATATTAACACCTAATGAATCGCCACCATCATATTCTGAGTTTAATAAAAAGTCTTGCATTGTTATATATTCTGCATCATTTTCAAAACTACTAATTTTACTGGGAAAATTATTTATTTTATATCTTTCTTGCTCTGTAATATGTATATTACTATTATTTGTATGTGTTGATATTAAATTTATAAGTATATTCTTAACAAATGTTAATCCTGTTAAATCAAGAAATTTAGTTTTCATAATAAAAAAATCACCACCTATTTTAAGATGTGACACCAAACAAAGCATTAATTTCACTTTCGGTAATAGCTTCATATCCATTACCAATTTTTTCTTCAACTGCATTCATTCTATTATCCATAGCAGTATTAAGACCATCTGCATAGGTCTTAGCGTTGGTTTCTGCTGTTGAAGCAGCACCAGCAGAATCAAAGGCAGCTTTTGCATCGGCGGCTAATTTTGCTAAAGTAACATTTGCATCAGCAATTTTAACAGTAGTTACAGCATTATCAGCTAATTCAGTAGTTCCAACACTACCAGAAACAATTGTAGCACTAATTTCTCTTGTAGTTGGATTAATAGCAAGTTGAATTTGTGTTGCATTTTCTTCAACAATATAAATATCTACTAAAGTTCCGACATTAATAAATAATGCTTCTTCTTGATTTGCAATTACTAATTTAATATATGTCCCTGCTTCTTGACCTTCGGGATTTTTAACTACAGAACCACTACTAACAACAAGATCTTTAGGAATATCAATAGTTCCAATTAATACTCCACCTTGTTTAATAGTATAAGATTTTAGAACACCGTCAGTAGTAACATCAGTAGTAATTGTAATTACTCCAGCTTCTCCACCAGCAGCTATAGCTGTTTTTACTTCATTAACTGCACTTACAAGATCTGTTTTTGCTGTAGTGTTTAATTGACTAATATCACCAATTTCAGTTTTTGTTGCAATATCAGATAAAGCAACATTAGAATCTACAACAATTCCACCTTCACCAATAATAACTAAATTATCTTTTGTAGCATTTTGAATTTTTTCGATAAATCCGGTTAAATCTTGTTCTGGTAAAATCATCATAAAATCTGGTGTAGTACCGGGAGTTTCAGATTTATAAAAATTTAATGTTCTTGTATCTTTATCAAATTTAAAACTTTTTAATGCTTTTGCATCACCATCAGTAATACTTTTTTTAATTAAAGTATCATATATTTGCAATCCTGCTATATCTAAATATTTATTTTTTGCCATATTTCCTCCCCTTTACTATATAAATAAAGCTTCAATTTCTTCTTTAGTAATACTTTCTATATCAGTTTCTATATCACCTGTATTAATTATATTATATTCTGATATTGTATCATCCCATATATAAATATTTTTTTTAATAACATCTATATATAATATCTCTGAAACCCCAGGTATAGGAAAATTAGCTTTTTCAGAAAAAACAATTTCATTAAAAGGGATTTCAGAAGATGAAATTTTGTTTACTATCCATTTTTTAATATTTTCATCATAATATTTTAAAATAGGTAATTTTATTAGTTTATCTTCATCCATAATTTCCATAAAACCCCCTTTTATGTTGCAGAATTTCCAGAATTTAATGAATCTAAATAATTTACTTTGTAATTACCACTTTCAAGAAAAGTTATTCTTAATTCTGTATCTGAAATATACTCATATTGTGCTTCTGATTCTTTAAAATGTCGCCATGAACCTACTAAATCGGCAATTTCTCTAATGTTGTCTAAAATAGTTTTTCCATTTGGGCCATTCTGAGTAATAATTGCTGCAAATCTAATTACTTTTGCTTTATAATTATTCCAATCTTCAAGTGGAATTGTACCAAATTGAGCCAAACTCCATCCATTATTCATAAATTCTTGTTTATTGTGAATATCAATATTATCCCAACTACCAGAATTATAAGTTTGCCATGTTTTTCCATTATCTTTTGACATTGCAAACCTAACATCAAGATTTTCTATATTATGAGTAGAAGTAATACTTTTAATTAAAGAAATGTCTGAAATACTTACATCTTGATTTTGTTCTATTAAACTACCATTAATATGACCAGAAATAGTAACAGATTCTTTGGACTCTTTTGACATAATTAAAAATCTGGTATCATCTAATAAGCCATCTCTATTAGTAATAATTAAATTACCATAATCTTTATATGTTAATTCATCTGGTTCTGCTTGATAAGGAAGTAATTTCCATTGATTTGTAAAAACAGATTTTGTTGTTCCATCTAAACATTCAGCTCCATCAAAATACTTATAACCATCATTATCTTTTGCTAAAATATATTTACCTTCATCTCTACCTAATTCTAATTCAATAAAACCATAAGCTGTCCATGGATTAGTTAAATTTCTATGTGAATCTGTTTCAACAGTTGCGTATCCTCTTGAAATTTCAGTTATAAGTGACGGATTTATATAAGAAGTTCCACCATAACCACCAGCACTATCACTAGCAGAACCACCAGAATAACCTCCTCCACCACCACCTCCATTATATGGAGCACCTCCACCACCCCATCCACCATAATGAATTGCAGAAATAGATGAAGTAGGAACCGTACCAGAAAGCAAACTATAAGCTACACCATTAGAAGCACTACCACCACCATTATTAGTAAGTCCAGCACCTCCACCTGCTCTATTAGAATCTCCGCCACTAGTTCCTGTTCCATTGGTTACAACTGCATCTTTTCCATAATAATTAGTTCCAAAAGATGAATCAAAACAACCACCTCCACCACCGGCAACAAATAAAACATCAACTTTTCTATTTAATGGAGCAAAAGTATAAGTTCCTGATGGGTTATCTTTAAGAACAATGGAAGCACCACCACCTCCACCGCCCCAATCATTACCATTATTACACCAGCCACGCATACCGACTAGAATATATAAAATATCTCCTTTTTTAAATTTACCTTCTCCAATTAATTTTGCACCACGTCCAGGTCTATTCCCACTTCCAGAAATCGCTCCTGTAGTAGGATTAATAGAATACCCTGGTTTCCCTGTTGCACCACCAGCCGCACCACGAACAATAAATTTAATTTTCCCAGAAGATGGTATCTCATATTTTTGCCAACCATATCCTATACCAGTTACTTTTCCTGCAAGATTAAAATCAGAAGCATATTGTGAATTAATCCAATTTACTATATTAGATGGAGTATTAACGCTTATATACCCATAACTTGTTGGAGAAATTGCGCCTAATCCATTATATTCTCCACCCTGGGCACATGATTTAAATTGTAAAATTTTTGCCATAATTCCTCCAATCTATTTATCCTATATTATCAATATCTTTATAATCATCTAAATTTACATCTACATGAGAATAATAAAAATTAGATACTGTATCTAAATCAGTATCTAATTCTTTTATTGATATTGTTAATTTACTTGATTCAGTTATATTTAATAATTTTTCATTATAATTAAACATATCTGGATTATTAACGGTTATAATTATTTTTTGCTGATCTTTTAAACCTTCAATTTCTCTTAAAATTTCAACTGGCATAAAAGCAAAATATTGATTCGACGAAACTGTTATTTTATATTTTGAACCTTTTACAACTGAAAAATATTCCGATTGTAATATATTCATATCACCAACAACAGGTGCTGTATCCTGAGTACCACGTCCCAAAATTTGATATGAACCATCTCTATAAACTGAAATAGAAGGATAATTTCTTACTCTTGAATCTTCGTAAATAACATATAATGTATTTGCTTCTCCTATTGGTGATAATAAATTTTCATTTAATAAAAATACAACTTTAACACCAATTTCTACTCCGTCATATGTGAAATTACCAGACACAGATTGACCAATTTTGTCTAAAATTATTTTATTATTATGATTATGAGCAATAGTAACAGTATTATCAATAGATAATGGTGTAGATGCAGGTTTACCTTGTAAATTACCCCAATCAAATTGTAATGATACTTGACTAGAATCTAATTGACTCCATGAAGTTCCATTCCATAAATATTGATCACATACCATTGGAATTACTCCAATTGCACTTTTTTGAACATATCCTATATTACCAATTTGATTTCCTGTTGCAGGTAAATCAGAAACATTCGTAACAAAATATGCCTTATTCATACCATTCCATTTATCTTTATCAGACTGAGTAACATGAATTATACTATCAGATATATGATTGTCATATGAAGTTAAATCAGATATATCTACTTTTGCATCCCAACTATCTTTTTCTGATTGAGTTACATGTTTATTTGTATCATTAATGTGAGTATCTAAATCAGTTCTCAACCCTGTTTCAATATTTTTTGCTCTTGTTGCTTCAGTATTTACTAATGTAGTTGCAGAATTTAATGTAGCTATATCCTTATTATCAATTTCTGTTTTAGAATATGTATCAGTTAATGATGCTGGTAAATTCGCAACAGGAACTAAACCATTTTCATCTAATGGAGCATATCCATTAGCTTGTCCTTTTTTACTTGAATCTTCAGGAGTGAAACCAATAGCTGCAAGTATATCGGCAGATGTTATATTACTACCATAAAAAGCATTTAAATTTCCTAATGGTGTAACTCCATCACCAATCACTAATATTTCTCTATTTGTGTCCCAAACAAGTTCTCTTTCTTTAGGAACATATAAATTATCAATTAAATCATTTTTTGATTTTATTTTAACTTCTATATCATTTCCATTTATAACAGTTAAAGCTTCCCAAATTCCATTGGTATCCCCTATATTTCTTTTTCTGAAATATATTTTTCCATCATCATTTGGTTCAGGAAAAACAAAACTACCTTTTGGAATTAAATTAATTTCCCACGAAGAACCATT
Source organism: uncultured Eubacteriales bacterium (assembly GCA_948762645.1). GTDB lineage: Bacteria > Bacillota > Clostridia > Oscillospirales > Acutalibacteraceae > CAQBRY01. The sequence continues at coordinate 5,854 of CAQBRY010000003.1, forward strand.
ATATAAACCAATTCCTGCCTGACCAACAGAAGCATTAACACAATCCTCAATTAAAACCCAATTTCCTTTAATTGGATTAGATGGTAAATCTGAAGAATTATCTGTTTTACAAGAACCTAGACATTCAGGAACATTCACATCTTCTCTTGTCAAACGAGTTATATTTCCACTTGTTAAGTCATATTGAAATGAATCTTTTATTGTAGTCATAATTGAATCTGCAAAAAAATCTTTTTCTGATTTAACTAATATATCTTCAAAAAATATTAAACTATCTTTTTTATAAAATTCTCCAGGAATATATTCTTTAAGGATTGCTTCTTGTTTTTTTTCAGGAATTTCATACCATTGTTTGCCATTTCCAGTATATAGTATTAATTCTGCTTCTATATTTGCACCAGTACCATTTGAAGAAATAATTGTTTCAGTTGAAGAAGATACTATTAAAATCCCACCATTAGAATCTACTTCTGTAATTTCTACATTTACCCCAGGAAGAGTAGTTTGAATTATTTCTCCTATAGAATAACCAGTTCCTGCTAATGTTATATTATATTTATATGTATTTGGTGCAGGTGGCATAAATTCCATTTCTCTACTATTAACTGTCTGTGCTTTAATTTGCCCAAGATTTATATCAATTTCTTTAATTAATGCCAATGTCCCCAAAGGGCCATAAATAGCTTCATTAATATACATATTTCGAATATCTTCACCATTTTCAAAAACAATATCAGAAATATTCAAAATATTTATTGCATCAATTTGTTTATTCATATCTTTAGTAGTTTTATAAAGCTTAAACTTATAACTTTCAGCCATTTCTCGAAGATTTCCATTTTTAATATCAATATTGATAGATTCTTCAATAGTAGCACCAGTATTATCTGAGATATAATCTTGTAATACACGACCAATTCTTCCATCTGCAAAAACTAATTTATCTTTAGAAAAAAAAGTACCTTGTTTATAAGGTTTTATTCCTAGTTCTGCTTCTTTATTTAAAATTAATAAATTTCCTAAAGTTATATCATATTCAAAAGAATCATTAATTGAATTACCAGAAGTATCATCTGCAATAAAATCATTCATTACTCTTGCAATTAAATCTCCATTATATATAAGAGTATCTTTAGAATATGTATTGCTCTGAGCATATTCATTCATAATATGAACATGATCAGTATTAATTACACTAATTTTATTGTTTTTAACATCATCTTCAAAAGATTCTTGGATTGTAAAGCCTATAGTGTTATCAGATTTATAATTATCTTTTACTCTAGCAATTTTATCATTTAAATAAACTAAAGTATTTTTTTTGTAATTTTCATTTTGAATATATTCAATTACTTTAGATCCTTCATCATCTATAATAGGAATTAAATTACTATTAAGTAAATCTAAAGTAAAACTATCACTTACATCTATTTGTGTATTATCAGAAGTAAAATCATTATTAACAACATATAGTTTTTTATCTCTTAATATAATATCGTTTTCTTTATATAATGTGTTTTGAATATATTCTTTAAATTTTTCTTTATTTATATTTGAATCAATATTAAAAATTTCCCATTTTCCAAGTACAGAATCAATGGTATTAGTTGACTTAAATACATAAAATTTTTCTGTTTCTTTATTATATACTAAAATTCCATCATAAATAATTGAGTCAGGTGTATTTACCATGTCATTAATAGTATTATAAACAAAACGGGAATCTAAAGGTTTCTTTCCAAAATATTGAAAATTATCTGCTAATAAAATCATAATTCAAATCCCCTTTTAAGTATATATTTGTTTAAAACCTGAACCAGTTACAGAATCAGTTAAAAGATATGCATAATATTGAATAATATCTCCATTGATAGGACTAGTTAAATTTACTGTAAACTTAGTATAACTTTCAAAATTACTAAAACCATTTCCATCTTTTATACTTGTTAAACTTCCAAATGATGTTGGATACATATAACAAAATCTTTGATTAGATAAATTAACATTTTCCCAAGTTAATGATTTTGAATTTTTGATATTTTTTATAAAAGTATTAGCTAATAATGTTGCATCCGTATCATTAATGCTAGACAATTCTGTAATCCCATAATAAGATGCATATACAAAGGAAAAACTTCCTGAACCGGAAACTTTTTGATTTGAATTATATATTAATTCTACTTTAACAGTAGTATTTGATAGGATTTGTTGATTATAAATATATTGATAATTAGCTTGACCATCAATAAAAGTTTGAGAGTCAACTAATATATTTCCAACATAAAAATTAATTTCATTAATCGGAACAGTTACATTATTTAAATTATTAATTGTTAATTTTAAAGTAGAACCATTAATTATTGTACCAACTTCTTTAATTCCTGCTCCGCTAAACGAAGTTGTAATTGTAGGTATAATATCTTTTCTTAATAATTTTTCTGCAAATTCAGTAAATGTTTGACCTTTTGGAAATTTAGAACCACTAGGAGTAGCACCACAATTAGTATTAGATACAATATCTTTTTCTAATGAACTTCCACCAGATCTTATTAATGATAAGACATCACTACCTAATTGTTTTAAACTAATCTTGGTAGCCATTTTTTTCTCCTATTATTTAAATAAATTATCTATATCCGTTTTTGTAGCATATTCAATTTTTCCATCCAGTTCACCAGATGAATTTACTGTTTTTAAATATGTCAAAGTACATGAATCAGTAATATCATAAATTTCATTAAAAATAATTAAATTTGGCGATACAGTTGTATCTATAGTATAATCAATAGATTCTGTATAATATACCCCATTAACAAAAACATTATAAGAAATATTATCTACTGGCAAATCAAATGTATCACTTATTCCATCAAATTCAATAATCATAGTTTTAAACTCAGCAGATATTTGAGTGTCCTCAGATGAGGATGAAATAGGTTTGTATTTTATTCCATCCCAATAATATAAAGTTTCTTTAGCTAATTCAAAATATAAAGTATCTAATTTTCCTTTTGATGGAAATTGACTTATAGAATTTTTTTGTATAATACCTCCACCTGTAATATCTAATTTTCCGCCATCAATTGTACTAGAATCAGACATTTCAAAGATTAAATGTTTTTCTATTTCTCCATTTACAGTTTTATCTTGAATTTTTATATCAGTAACAGAAATACCATCTTTCGGTTTCGGAAATGTCATAGTTACTTTAGTATTATCATTCATTGTCCAAATAATACTTGTTCCATTTACAACTGCTGATTTAACACCACTAATCAAACCTTTAATTCTTTTATTTAATATTGCATAAACTTGTAACGCAGTCATCTATTCATTACCTCCTATTATTTATATGAATGGACGACTGATTTAATTTAAATACTTCCCCATTCATTAGTTTCTTCATCAAGAATCCATACACTTGAATCTTCCAAACATAAACAATCACTTCCTGCGCTACATGGGAGTGGAGATACTGTATCTCTTTCTTTTGCTTCGCCTGATTTATTTATTTTTGGTAATTTATCTATATCGGAAAGATGTGTACATTCATAACTTCTACGTTTATTATTTTTTTGACTTTCTTCTTGTGGTAAAACCCAATAAGACATATATTCCTCACTTTCATTTTATCTAGCTAATTATAATAAAAAATCAATCTCAAAAAATTGATTGTAATTACAAGTAATAAATTTTACTATTTAACATAAAATGATTATCATAACAATTGTTTTTATTAAAAAAAACATAATCACCTTATGTTAGATAACAAAAATAAAAAAAGAGTCATATTAAATATTAAAATGACTCTTTTGAAAATAACTTCTTAAAATACAAAAAATAAAATTTTATACAGATACAATTTTTTCACCTTCAAATCCTGGGGCTTTTGCACGTATTTCATCTAAAAGTTTTTTTACAGTTTCACAAATTACTGTAGAAAAAATTAAGCAATAAGCCTGAGCAATTAATGATTTTGTTTTTAAAACTTTATTCACAGTTAATAAACTATTTGGAATTTTTGTATAATCAATTTTATAAGTCGCAGAAAAATTTTCGTCAATAAAAAGCTCTTGATTAGATAACGGTGGAAGAGTAACAGTTATGATATTTTCATCGTCATTTTCTTCATCAGTAATTACAGGAACACTTCCTTCAATTTTAATGTTTTTTTTAAATTTAAGATTTCGATAAGTTAATGATATTGGAAAATTATTAATCAATTCTTTTTCTTCTAAAGATGAAAGTTGTTCTGAACCAAAAGAATCAAAACTAACAGTAGATGAAAATATATTTTTATCAATATTGTTTATAATCTTCAAATCCATCTAAATTTCTTCCTCCTCGTTTTTTTTATTTTGCGATTCTTTAATCTGATTTCTAATAATACTTAAAGTTTTAATTAATATATTAAGTCGATCTAAATCTAAACTTCCATGTAATTCCATATTATCTGTTATTTTATCAGACATACTCATAAGTAAAGTTTCAGTTTGTGAATTATATTTCATTTTTAAAATAATATCAGTCATCAATTCAAAAGAAATTTCATTTGTAATTGAATTAAGATAATCTGAATATTTCATTAATACTTCTGCCATATTATAACACCTACTTTTATATTATTGTGAACTACCCATAATTTATAGTTTAATAGAATTTCTAACTAAGCCATTTAAATTAATCATTTTTTTTCATATATTAAATCTCTTGTAATTAAGGTATAAATATTCTTAACATATTCCTATAAATATTTTTATCCTAATAAACAACTAAATTATAAATAAATTGCAGTTTTTTATTATTATACACCTCCTGAAACTGCAAAAGTACATGGTGTTCCACAAAAATGGAAGTATTAGCCAATACTCTGGTCTTTCCCAGCGTCAATCTCACAATGACGTATGACCTGTTCTTTTCTCGTGATTCGCAGGTTTACTACCACTTTCTGTTTTATAATGATGGTGTCTTCCATCTAACGACAGTAGAAGGAATCGAACCTTCATCTCCGGAAAGACAATCCGGCGCTCTGCGTTGCTTTAACCCTGGGTACCATTAAGCTATACCGCCAATGTTTAATAAATTAAATAAACCAAATTATTAATAATAAATTTACAATAATTCCAGATTTTATCTTTCACTTGTCTTTACCTGCCGACTTAGGTACTGAAAATAGGTGAAACCCGGTTGTCAATCGGAAACAAGAAACCTAAAATATTGTAAATGTTCCTGACGGGATTTGAACCCGCACTCCTTTCGTAAGCATATCATCAAGATAACCCACTTCCCTACGCTACCACGCCTTGACCGAACTTCCCGGCAGTCGGACTATTAATTCCTTTCGGTGCTTCCAGAACCTGCGATTGCAACCAGTTTCCGTTTTACTGTGCTCTACCTTTTGGGCTACAGGAACATACTATAACTACTCCCATGGACAAGCCTATGGATTTTCGCAATAAATTTATAGCTATTTAGATGTATTGGTAAAAAAGGAATTGCATAAAGCCAGACTGCGCAATATCCATTTAAGGTTCTAATAGAACAACACTTTATGACTTACTGTCTTTTAATGGATCAAGAGGGACTCGAACCCCCGACCGTCCGGTTATGAGCCGGGTGCTCTGACCAACTGAGCTATTGATCCGTAAAGCAGATGAAGGAACTCGAACCCTCATATCCAGTTTGGAAAACTGGCGTTCTACCATTGAACCACATCTGCAAGATAATAGGAGAGTATAGAAAACTCTCCGATATGATCTATATAATTTTATTATTATTTGATTTGCTTTTAAGATATATAACACAAAAATATTTAAAAATAAAAATATATAAGAAATAAAATATTATACTGAAAAACCAAACATTTCATTAATTGTATCTTCTGAATGATCTTTTAAATATGATTGTGTTGTACTAATGTCTGAGTGATGAGCAAATATTTGAACTTGCTCCAAAGAATATTTACGTATATTTCCATCTTTATCAATTAATCGAGCATCAGTACCTTGTGCTAAACACTCCAATCTACTATGTCTAAGCGTATGAGGGAAAATATTACATTCTTCTCCGCGAATTTCTGATAATATCTTAGAAATAGAACAAATTCTATCATATAATGCATCATAAGTAACAGGAGATTTGTTTTCACCCATTCCTTTTATCCATAAAGAATCTATATTATCTTCTCCACGTTCATTCAAATACTTATCTATAAGTTCTTTAGTATCATCCAAATATACCAAATTGAATTTTTTCCCTCTTTTACCAATTACAATATTTGTTTTATTTCCTGTAGATAATCCATGCTTTGTAATTTGAAATAACTCATTTCGTCTACCAGCAGAGTCAAATCCAATAGACCATAAAACAGCATCTTGTAAACGACCACGTTCTACTAAAATATCCCTTACTTTAATAAATTCATCAAAAGTAAAGAAAAAATCATCTTCATCGTCTTTTACTGGTTTTTTAGGAAGTCCTGATACTTTTTTACTATAGTTAATTTCATAGTTATAATCATCATCTTCTTCACAAAATGTAAGCAAACTATTACAAGCACTTTTTAATCTATTAACTCTGGCAGATGACATGTTACATTCTTCTGAGAAATATAAACTAAGACCACGAAAATCTTTCTTTTTTAATTCAAGAATAGAACGATTATCTAATTCCTTTAATATATAAATCATTATAATTCGCAAATCATTATAATATCCTTTAATTGTTCCTTTTGATTTTTGACGCTGTTTATATTCTGCAAGAAAATCGTTAATAATTTGCTTATTTTCTTTATTTACTTGTTCCCATAATTCAGAAGTGTAAAATTGATTATATATTTTTCCTCTAGCCATTCTTTATCACTTCCTTTCAGTTTTTCGTTCACTTTGGAACTTACCACATTATAAGTTGGCTGATTACTTACACCATCAACATATCTCTAATTTTATATCTCATCCTATTATCTCGTAAATAATTACGGAGTGAGAGAGAGCAGTAACAATAAAAATATACTTTCATAATAAACAAGCAAGGAAACCCATTGTCTTTAAGGGATGGGTAATTGACACAATTACTTTAGTTTAATTGAATTTTACATCATATAAACAGTCTAATCCTTTTTCTGTTATAACTGATATTGTTTGTTCTGGACTATTTTTTACTCTTAAATCCATACAATAGTTATCGACTCCAGACATGGCACCTGATTGAATTACTTTGCAATCATACACAGTAGTCAATCCATTAGTATGCCTATGACCAAGATATACTAAAGATGGACGTATCCCAAATAGAAGAGTAAATTTCTGAACAACATTATTTAGTGAATCTTTGTCCCCATGACTTGCCATAACCACATTATTTCTAACATTAAACATAGCAATAGATTCTTCAATGTTATTCTTAAAAAAATTAATATTTTTAAAGTTCTGTAATTTTGCTTCAAGAAATGGAAGAGCAAGATGATCAATATTTTCACCCTTCAAAGAATCTTCTTTTTTTGGACTGATACGACTATGATTCCCTGGGCAAATATATACATTTACAGAATTGAAATGATAACTTAACTCTGATAAAAATTCAGATATATAATTTGTTACAGTTAAAAACTGCTCAATTAGATTCTGATTATTTTCTATACGTAACTCATTGTGGATAAGACCCGATACTAATTCGGATAAAATAATATTGGCATTTTCAGAACCATGTCTTAATTGTACTTCAAAAATTTTATCTAAATATTGATTAAACCTATCTCTAAGAATATATTCATCAAATTTATTGAAATAGTTATTTATCTCAATACCTGCATGAACATCTGTACACGAAATAATTAAATCGTTATCGGTTTTTAATATTCCTATAAATTGTTTAGATTCATCATAAGAAAGTGGATTACATTGATATTCAGAAATACTTCTTAGAATTTGTTCTTTATAACTTTCTTTTCTAGCCTCTTCGCGAATTATACGTTTTAACTCATTACGTTCATCACGAGTTTTGATTTTCTCTTTTTCCAATTCCTGCTTTTGTAATTTTAATTCTTTAAAATATTTATCTTCACTTAAATGATTGAATACACCCGCTTCATAAAATCGTTTTGCTTGACTATAAACTTTACGATAAGCTGCTTCTGTACGATATTCTGATTCATCTATTCTAAATTCTTGATTTATAATATTAGCAATTTCATCCCAGGTTAAATCTAATAATCCAGAATCTTTAGCTTGTCCTAATCTCCAAATAAAGTTTTCTTCATTTTCGTTATTTAATTTATGTAAATCAATTATTTCAATCACCCACCTTAACTTTCATCGTCCTCTTCTTCAACGGGGATAATATCAAGATCTTCAGAATTTTTTAACTGCACAGCAAATTCAATTTCTTGATTTTTAAAAGCATTAAGTAAATCAGAAATATAAATTTCTTGCTCGCAATCATTTTCATCAGTATATGTAATATAAGTTCCATCTTCTGATAGGATTCCTTTAACGCTTAATTTATTAACTGTATTTCTAACAAATGTTAATTTTGATTTTGCCATATTTTTTTCTCCTTGTTTTAAAATCACATCTAAATTTGTAACTACTTCATTAATCATATTATTGAATTCATCAAAGTCACTATAATTATATCACAACTTTTAAGAATAGAAATTTTTTACTTACATTTAAATAATTCTGCAAACATTTTACTTGTGTTACTTCTTACATCTGTATCTAAACAAACACATGCAAAATTTTCATTGCCTTTTAATTCATTACACATTTTAATTAAAGCATTATTGTTTGAACTATTAATAACAGATTGTTTATAATCACCCGAAAAGAATATACGACTATTTTCTCCAAGTCTTGTTCCAATAAGTCTAATTTGTGATTCCTGTAAATCTTCTGCCTCATCAGCTAAAATAATAGTAGATATGAAAGTAGTTCCCTTTAAATAATAAGGAATTTGAAAATCTATAATTCCTCTTTGTTTTAATGATTCTAATTCAAATTCTCCACCATTAAGTTGCTGTGCTAACGGCGCAAAGAAAAATCCAATTTTATCATTTAAATCCCCAGGAAGATAACCAGGTGTTAATCCTTCACCTCTTAATTCACGAACTCCCAAGATATTAGATTGATTTCCTTTTTCTAAAACATGATATAACGCCATTTGCATACATAAATAACTTTTTCCGCTTCCATAAGTTCCTAATATTGCAACTATATTTATATCTGGATTTATAAGTGCATCTAAAGCACATCTTTGTAAACTGTTTTTTGCTTTTATATATTTTGATGATGGTAACTTTAGTGGCACAAATTCATTTCCATTAAAACGCATTTCTTTTTCAGAATTATCATCTATATTTTGAATAATAAGATATTCATTTTTATACCAATTTGAAAAATCTATATTTTGAATAGTATTATTAATATATTCTGTATTACCTTTTAAGATTTGATACCCTTTATAAATATCTTTATTATCATTAACACTACCTACTTCTAATTCGAGAGAGCGTGCAATATTTTTTAAACATATATCGTTAGTTATAAAAGTAATTTCTTCTAATATATCATTTACATATTTGGCAGTACCAACAATTAAATTGTCCGGAATAGAAATATCTAATCCTAAATTTGATTTTATATATTCTAATATTACATTATTATAAATAATAGGTATATATTGATAAAAATTTTCATCAAGTAAACGAGTTATTTTTCTTGCTTTATATTTAATATTATCATCTTTATTTTTACTAGTCTTTATATATTCTAATTCATGAAAAGTTACAGAACTAATATAAAATACTTCATCTGGTAATTTATTTTGAAACATAAGTAAAGCATTTGTATCATAAAATTTTTTCTTGATGAGGTTTTCCACCTTTCTTTTATTTTTTTTGTTTATTTTTATAACTGTAAATGAGCAAATTTGAAATCTTATACAAGCTTGTCTGTATCACAAAGACAATTTTGGAGCTTTGTCGTTGTCTTGTCCGTGAAGCAAGAACAAAACATGGGATTTTTTGTACGTTTTAACAACAAATTTCAAATTTGTTCAATTATAGTTTATAAATGTAATTATCTTTTTTAATATGTTGGGCTATTAACGAAGAGCCATGCTACGGAGGACTATTTTATTTAAAATAGACAAAATAAAGATTTCTCAATTATGACTCAAATCTGTAACTATCCAGTTATAATCCAAGTACTCTGATTAACTGAGTCATCAAGAAATAATAGCGGAGAGAGGGATTTGAACCCTCGACCTTCGGGTTATGAACCCGACGAGCTTCCAGACTACTCCATCCCGCAATAGTTATAAATTAATAAAAATATTTGTAGCTATTACAGCCTTGTACAAATCTAATGTCAATTACATTTACATATAAAACTTAATCAAGGATTCTATCGAATTTTATTTTTTAAACTTTAAATTTTAGAAATAAAGAATTTTAAAATTTGAAATTTAATTTTTAATTTTTAATTTTTGAACTTTTATTTATAGATAGATTTTATGCAAACCATTCTACGCTTTACGCTTTTATCATATATCTCTATTTATATAGAAATTATATAATAAATATAAAAAAGTTTTTCCTCCAAAAACCTTCTTAAATTATGTATTCCTATGATTATCCGCATAGGAAACGGAATGTAAGTTTTAGATTTTCGTAATAACTACAAATATTTTTCATTTCATTTTATATTTATATTATCTTTATTAATCATAAAAAATATTAAAAAAAAATATTAAATAAAAAATTAAAAATCCAATTCAATAAAACTTGTTGCATTACTTAATACAAGTGCAGAATCAACATTACTTTTAAATTCATCAATTTCTGATTCTAACTTTTCAATTTTCTCTAATAAATTAATCGGATCGATAAACTCAAATTCATTTTTTTCTCGATAAGGTTTTTCAACCGCCTCTTGATCTGTAGGCGATAATTTCTTATCTGAATCTTTTCCAACAAGAGTAATAATGAGATTATCTACTTTTTCATCTACTTTTTTATTTTCTTTATTTACTGTATCAACTGCAAACGCATATTGTCGCTTCATTTCTTCAAGTAATAATTCTTCATAAGAAATTGATTTTTTCCTTTCAATTGCTTCTGCCCTTGTCATTTCTTTATTAGCAACTTTGACTTTCGTAATAGCGTTAGAATATACAATAGCAGATCTTAAAGCGTTTCTATTCATGATTAAATCTACATCAGATTGATATGATGCTTTAGCACATTCTATAAAATCTTCTCGTTTAATAGTTCCGATTTTATCAGATGATTTTTTAGTGGCACCACAAAATTTAGAACTATTAACACCTTTAGTGATTTTTGAATCATATAATTTTAATTCATTCAATCCTTCTGTGACTGTAATTTTTCTCATTAAATTTTCTCCTTAAATAAATTTAAAATAACGAATAAATAAATGCCACACTTAGATTCTTTATTAGATTCTTTAAGCATGACATTTATTCTTTTGCTTGCAAGTCCATATTTATTACACGCAATTGGCAATCAGCGTGAAAGATTACTTTGAAAACACTTCCATTTCTCTCTTCATATTATACCCATTGTTAAAAGTTCAGAAAGCTTGATTTTATCAGGGTTTCCAGCGTTTTTTTTGCGGTTAATTCTGCATTTTTTTAATTTCTTCTGATGACTTAAAATTAATTAAAAATTTATTTTTATCCATTCTGTATAAATAATTCAATAATTTTCTAGTGTATTTTGTGCAATTTTTTTGACCTTTTTTATTCATGCCAATTTCTTTATCTAAACTTAAAGACGTTTCTATTAATCTATTTATTGTGATAATGTTACGTATTTTTATTTTTTTCAACTCTTCTAATAGATTATTTGACTCTTCAATCATCTTTTTTAATATAATTTCATCATTTTCTTT
>CAQBRY010000003.1:17775-29594 GCA_948762645.1 uncultured Eubacteriales bacterium
ATATTTTTCAATCAATAAACATATTTTTGACATTTGACGATGATTGGCTTTCCCGTTCATTTTAATAAAAAAATCAGATGTTGGTAAAGTTTTAGATGTAGAAGCATTTTTAATCTTATCAAATATTTCTTCTAACCAATTCATAGGACATTGAAAACTATAATTAATTCTATTATTCAATTGATTATTTTTTAGATCAATTACTTCTTCTGGTAATACTTCTCCATCTTTAATATATTTTACTTCTCGTGTATATTTCATAAATCTAGGAAAATCACATTTTATAGTTTTAATCTTTTCATTTTCATCTATAATTTGTTTTTCAAAATTCATACAATTTAATTTGCTAATTCTTTTAATTTCATTCATTGCATCTATTTCATATTCACGTTTGCAACCATCAATAATAATTTGTGCTAATACAGATAAAATTATAAAAATATCATATAATTCTTTTAATAATATTTTATTAGGATATTTCTTTGATTTTTCTGTCCAATAATATGTTAAAGCCATCTGGGCAAGATTACTCGACCATCCTATTCCCATTTGAGAACCGGAAAACTTATTATCCATTTTTGCATAATCTTCTTTTAAATTATTATATTTAATATTGCTTTCATTTATTTTATTTACAATTGTTGGATAATTTAAATAACAATCCTTTGCACATCTTATTATATCTTTTTGATTTGTAAAAAGCATAAAATCTGAGTCTTCATCCATACCATTTGCTCTATCTTGAATGTCAGTACCAATACAATTAATTGCAACAACATTAGAACTAAACTCAAAATATTCTTGTAATTCATTACTATAAACATTATGCATATAACATATATTATTAGGAGAGTTGTGTGGATTCCTAAATGCTGCCAAATATTCACCATTTTTAAATCGAGGAGTATAACATTGTATACATCCTTCTTCTACATTTAAAGTTTTATCATTACTCCAATTTTCACCAATTGAATATAATAATAAAGCATAAGGATTTCCAAATACTGTGAGATTGTCACCTTCAACAAATATTTTACCTTTTCTTAATCTTTTAATATAAGATTTTACAATTTCTTTCTTTTCATTTCGAAACCATTTACAATTTTCAAAATCATGATTTTGATTATATAGATCAGCTAACATTTCATAATGATTAATTTCATTAGCATTTTTTCTAAGAAACTTTTCAAATTCTAAATTATCATTTTTAATTAATTCAATATAATTAATTGTTTGTTTTGCAATATTTTCCAATTCTTCTTTTTTACATGGAAGAGTATTAATCATTTGATAACTTAATTGTTGATATTCTCCTAATTTACTGGGGTGATCTGTTTTTACAATCCCCCAAATATTATTAGTTTCTTGGACACGCTCACACCAATATAAATATGCAGATTCTAAGCTTCCTCCCATTATACTAATAAACTTTTTCCATTTAATTGCATTATCAGTTGTAATTATTTTAATATCTTTTAAATAATGTGATTTCCCAAACATATCTTTTATTTGATAACTATTATAATCATATCCATTATTTTCACACCATTTTTTGAAAAATTTTTGTATATGTCCTTTTATTCCACACATTTTAAAAAAATGTTGTCTTAAAAGAATCATACCATTTATAGTTTTAGGAAGAATACTAGATTCTATAATTCCCATACCATCCCAAAGTGTGTTTTTAACATTCATTTCTTCATCTTTGACAATACATTTTTTTTCTTCATTAACACTCACTGTTTTTACTATTGTCTTAAAAAATGAATTTTGATCTTTTAAAATTAAAACATCATTTACTGGAATATTTATAGTATCAATAATTGTGCTAGTTGTAAGTGTCATATAAGCGGACAATTCAACTATCATTGCATTATCATAAGGCATTTTATCTCCAAGCCCCATAGTCAACCAATTATAAGCTTTATCATATAATTTTTCATTTATAAATATAACTTGTCCTAATTTTGCTTTTGCAGGTGTCCTAAATAACATTTTATATTTAATTACAGTTGAATTATTTTCATTGTCTTTTTTATAATTATCTGTAGTATCTCTTTTATTATTATCTTTTGTTTTTATTTTATAAGTTACAGAAACACCATTCATATAAAAATATTCACGTAATTCATTTTTTGTTTTAGAAGAATATAAAGATTTATTTAATTCTATTCTTTCTAATATTTTTTCAAGATTTTCTTTTTCTTTTATTTTTTCCTGAAGTTTATCTTGGTTTTTCTCTATATTTATTTCTTTATTTATGATTGTTATTTTATTTTCAATTCTTTTTTTGTTTTCTTCATATGATTTGCTACCAAAATCAAAGTCAAGACATATTATATCTCTAGTACTTTCTGTTTCTGTAATTTTATTTTTATATATATTTAAATTATTATTTTTTAAATAATAACTAAAAAGACTATTATTTAACATTGCATCTGTATATGTAAAATAATCTCTTATACCTAAATTAACTTCATAAAGCAAAGCAGCACTAATATTTTTTATTTTTATTCCAAATTCGCTTATATAAAATCTACTCCTTTCTCTTATTTATTTCTACATAATTTCTCTCATAGTTTTAATTTCATACCCTAGCCATCCCAACAACTCTCTAAGTCCATAAAAACATTCATAGTGTCTATATTCGCCATTATCATTTTCAATATATTCTTCTCCATCAAATATACCTTCTCCACAAATAGAACAATAATATAATGGCTTTAACTGAGTAAAATTTGGACATTTGTAATTATGTTTTCCGGATTCTCCACAAATTTCACATTTAAAATCACCATTCAAATTAAATTACCTCCTTACATTTAATATCGTTAATATGCTCATATGCATATCCATCATTTGTTGTATAATAGATATTCCGTATTCCTAAATCTTTAATTGCTGCCATACAAGAAGGACATGGCTTAGCCAGGCCATGTGGTCTATCTTTTCTAATACGATATATGTATAATTTAACTTTTGAAAAATTAATATCAAAATTTTTTATTGAATTAATACAATTTATTTCTGCATGTAATGTCGGAAATATTTCATTATTGCGTTTTCTAAAACGATTGTAATATTTTTGCATAGGATGTGTTTTATTACAATTACATCCGATTCCAATAATAGAACCATGATAAATTGCCACACATCCTACATGAAATTTAAAATTATCAGATATTGATGCTATTTGACGTGCTTTAAAAAAATAATTACGTTCATTTTTACTCAGTTGAATCTCCATGCAATTCTTTTTCTTCTTCAAATAGTTTACATCCTCTATTAAAACATTCATAAGTGTACTCGTAATCCTTAATAAACTTATCAAAGTATCCAGTAAAACTAGCTTGCTCTACAATTCGTGTAATATTATCAACTATTGTTTCTTTTGTTCCTGAAATTAATTGGGTATCAATTTCTTGTGATTCAATTTTAAATTTATAAGTATCAACTTTATATTTTAACCACATTGATAAAAGATATTTTTCTTTTGATTTAACATAACGATATGTACATTCCACCGAATAATCTTTATATCCATATTCTTCTGGTAAATTAATTTCAATTGTATTGCCTTTGTAAAAATTTTTTAACATAATAAATTTCTCCTTTTTATTTATATTTTTTGTTTTCTTTATAATTTTTGTTGTTTATTTTATTTTTTTTACATAATTTATCAAATCTTAAATCTGAATCAATTCGCCCAGCAATATTACGATGTAATCCAACAGGTTCAAAGTCTGATAAATAAATATATCCTCCAAATGTTCTTGGATTTGAATTATGGTTTTCGATCTTGCAATAAATATCTGTCATATATTAAATAAATTCTCCCTTTCGTTTCTTGATTTTTTGTAATTATTCTCATAGTTTTAAATCCTCCTGAGATAATAATATAAATAATAATTTTTAATTCTACATTATGTGATTACTTATAATTCTCTAAATCAATTCATCATTCTATACACATTTTTTTAACCCAGTTATTATAATTTTCTACAATCCACTTTCTACACCTTTTTCTGTCCATTTTAAAGTTGGTTTAGCTTTATCAACATCATAACTCTGGTAATCAGCATACCCATCTGTAATTCTTCTATATTTATCACCAAACTTTCTTTCAAATTAATCTTTTATCAATTTTAAAATTAAACCTATTGCAACTCCACAGCTATTATTTTCTTTAATTCGTATAAATTTACAATTAAGTAATCTAACTATATCGTTCTCTCTATTGATATCTTTAGAACTATAATATTTATGCCAATCTTCATCTATTTCGATTGCAATATTATAATCCGGCAAATACATATCTATTCGATATTTATCAATTTGATATTGACAAATATATTTAATCTGCATTATTTTTAAAAAATCTTTTATTTCATTTAACATTTTATATTCAAATCTTGCTGATTGAACATTATATTTAAATTTTTCTTCTAATAGTTTATTTCCTATATTATCTATTTAATAACACGGATATATTTTATTTCTATTAGATTTATATGTACTTTTCATAAAATGCACAGATAATTCAGGATTATTTTTTATAAGATTTCTAATAGTTTTAATACATCTTTATGTGCTTTCTCAAAACTATCTGCTACATCACGACTACTTGCTAAAATTTTCCCATCCTTGTTTTGTAAAATAATTTCTTCCATTTTTATCTCTTTCTATTAGTGTTTCCATATTTCTTGATTCTTTATTCTATTTCTTTAATTTCTTGAACTTCATATAATTCTTTAAGAATTTCTTTAACTTCTGTTTCATAAAGTTTTATACAACAAAAATATAAATCATCAATATGATCAAAATTTTCTGCATAGCGAATTATACTAAGCATATCCTTTTTCTTTTTCTGCTTTTCATTATAGTTTTCGCAATGTTTAATTAAATCTATATGGAAATTCTCTTTAAAGCATTTATATAGTTCTTTATATCTATTAGCATATCCGCCCTGAGATTTTTGCAAATCATATTAATAATATCCACTTTCTCATATAAAGGAATATCATCTGTAAGTCCATCAATAATTTCTTGCTTATATGATAATTCTTCCTTTTGTTTTTTAAGTATCACATTTTGATTTCTAATAATTTATAATGTTGACGAAAATAATAATTTCGTATTCTCATCTGCGAATGGAAGATAAATATCAATAAATAAATTATTGTTATTTACATATCCACCTGTTTTTCTAATTGTTGGCAAAACATCATCCATTACCCAACTCTCAAATTTTTCAGCCGATGGAAGTTTAGATTTAATAATAAGACAACAAACATCACCTTTAGGAATAAAATTAATCTCTTGAATTTTCCCATTAATAGGGCTACTGTGTTTCACGGTAGCCCTACAATGTCTTAAAATAGCATCATTTGGCTTAGAATATCCTAATGCTTTTGCCACATCACTTGCGCAAAAATATGGTTTGCCATTAATTTCAACAGTTCTAATTTCTCCAAACTCTTCATTTTGAAAAATTGTTACTTCATTATTCTTATTGTCTTTATTAATTGTCATATGTTTTTTCTTCTTTTCTTTCCTTTTTATTTTGAATCTGTAAAGTTTCTTTAATCTCGTTTATAAATGGACTCACAATTTTATACTTGTCATTATAAGAATCTACATAAGTTATATATAACTCGTTTTCTGCTCGTGTGATTGCAACATACATCAATCGGCGCTCATCATTTATTTCTTCTTCATTATCTTTAGATTTATAATGTGGCAATAGTTCATCATTACACCCAATTATAAACACCACAGGAAACTCTAACCCTTTTGACTTATGTATAGTCAACAGTTTAACAGTATCAGCGCCTTCTTCTTTATTCTTCATTACGTTATTAAATTCATTTAAATATAAAATTAAATCTTCAAGAGAATTATAGTTCTTGCAAAAATTCTCAAAGCTATCTAAATTTTCAGTAACCTGAGAAATATTTCCATTGTCTACTAAAGTCCCATTAAAAATAAAATCATCAATATTTAAACATTTGCGCAAATAAGATACTATATTTGACATGTTTATATTCTTATTTCTTTGAATATAATTAATCACTTCATAGATTTCATTTATCCCATTCTTAAATCTCCAATTTCTTCTGGTAATTGTAAACATTGATTCGTATAAAGAAACATTCTTTTTATTCGCGTTTTCTTTTGTTTCTTCTAAAAATTTTTTATCTAACCAACGATTGGACTTATTGTACAAATATTCAAATGAATTATCATCATCTGTGTTTAAAGCTAACTTCAAATATGAGATAACTAACTTTATTTCTGGTAAATCAACAAAGGTTTTTCCATCAATGATGTTATATACAATTCTTTTTTTATATAAAGCTAACTCTAATTTTTGAAGCTGTGCATTAGTTCTTGCCAATATAGCTATCTCATCATAACTATAATTCTGTTCTCTTAATTCTAATATTTTCTCAGATATCCATTTTGCTTCTTTATATTCATTCTTAAAATGATATAATTCCGGTCTTTTAAAGCTAGTTTTAAAAGACACACTCTCTACATATAAATCATTCTTGGAATCAGGAATAAAAGATGCTAATTTATTTGCAGTATTTACAATACCTGCAGTACATCTGTAATTCATATTAAGATTAATTACTTTTGTATTTTGATAGTTCTTGTGAAAATTTAACATATAAGAACTATCACCACCCCTAAATGAATAAATTGCTTGTAATGGATCACCAACAATCATAGTATTTTGAGTATTCAATTTTTTTAACAGCAATGATTGCGACAATGATATATCTTGAAATTCATCAACTAATATATATTGAAACTTATTTTTGTAATAATTATGTATATCCGGCATAGAATCTAATATATTATTAGCGATATTTAAAAAATCATCAAACTCAATATATGAATGTTCCTGTTTTGATTTTTCATATAGAGAAAAAATTTTACACATATTTTGCTTACTAAAAGGTAATTTGAGTTTAGATATATAAATCAAATCATCATTTGGATTTTTCATATATAATTTCTGCAATGATATAAATGCAAATAATTGACTCAGTGGGACATCACTTTTTGACTTACACAATCCAAGAGATAAACAAATATCTTGTAACAACTTCTCTTTTTCCCATGGAATTGTCCATACTTTATAATAATTCCCTCCATAAGTATAAATAATAATTTTCAGTGCGAGAGAATGAAAAGTTTCAACATTCACATTATCAATCCCAAATCTTGTAATTTTAAAATAATATTATTTTTTGCTTTTTTACTAAATGTAACTGCCAGGATAGAAGACTGATTACAATAGTAATTCTCTATTATATTCTTAATACGATAAGTTAAAGTTGACGTTTTCCCAGATCCTGCAGTTGCAATAACAGCAATATTGCCATCCATAGTATTTATTATTTCTTCTTGTTGTTTGTTAAATGTTATCAAAAAAAATCCTCCTTCTTTTCTATGATAACAAATTTGTTATCAATCTTGTTTTCTATAAATAATTGCATTATCCATATAATGATATGAAAATACAATTTTTTTAATGTTGCGCTAAATCCCGTTAAACCCTTGATTTTACTAGGTTTTTTAAAAAGTAGACTGGGAAAAATTACACCAGTATTATAAACTTTAAAAATCCCGTTAAACCCTTGATTTTACTAGATTTTTTAAAAAGTAGACTGGAAAAAATACTAAATTGAATTTAGAATGTATATATTAGGGGCGTTAGCCCCTAACCTAGATAATACCAATGTATATGTATGTGTTAATATACTAAATATACTATTAGATTCAGATCCATTTTGATACTATCTAGTGTGTTAATGTATAGTAAGTATATATAACTTTAAGAATAGTAGTAGTAATATTCTATTCTATAGGTTCATAGTAAGTTATATCATTATATTTGTTTGTATATATTTGAGAATATACATTATGCCAATTACCTTTATAGCTTCTATATTGAATAACATCAATACATTGTGAAGATTGTAGTCTATTAACTGATTTAAGAATATTAGATTTTTCCATATAAAGTATTTTATCTAAATCTTCTACAGTACAAGACACTTTATTTTTTATATTGTTTATAATACAAAGAAATACTTTAAAATCATTTTGAGTTATTTGCTTTGAAATAAATGCTTTTACTACACTATAATAAATTTCAATATATTCAGTAGTATCATCTGATATTTTTAATCCAGGTTTGATTTTTATTTGCATGTTATCAAGTATTACTTTTTTGTTATTTGATTTTGGCTCAATTAATTCAATGCAATGATGTTCTACTAATTTTTTTAATGTAATTCTAAAAGTTTCTATGTCCATGCAAAGTTTCCACTTATCATTTTTTTTGTATTCTATTCTTTCTTTTAATTCTTTTACAGTAAACGGAATTCTTGATTTTGGTATTATATATTTATATAAAACACTCATTATTAAAAATTCGTATCCGCTAAGATTTGTTTTTCCTTTATTATCTAATCGAGCAGTTGTTAATAGTTTTTGTGATATTTTTATGCTATCATTTTCTTTGATAAGAATATTTTCTTTTTTTACTGTTTTCATGCAATGAAATTTATCACATTGACGTTTAACCATTTCACTTGTTCTTTGATCTTTTATTTTTTCCCAGCATCCATTTAGTTTATATACATCTTTTTTTTCTAAATAAAAATCAATATCTTTTTTTATAATATTGGTATTTTTTGGTGGTTTACATTTTGTATTCCAATTTAAACAAATTTCTTGAATTTTATCTTCTGTGTAATTGCTATACAATAGCATTGAGATAATTCTTCCTAGCCATATATTTCTTTCTCCCTGAACAGCACCTTCTTTTAATATTTTCTCAGTGCAAAAACAAGAAAAAGTTTTTAAATCAAATCCTTTATCATTATAATTCCATTTTTCTAATGCTTTAGTAGATTCTAAGATTTTTTTTGCAGTATTCACTCTAAGTTTTATGTAATCTATATTACATGGGTGAAATTTTTTTATTGTATTTGGATGATTTTGATAATGATCTATTTCTTTTACTATAGGAAATTTTTTTTCTTTTTCCGGATTATTTTCTTCTGGATTGATTAGTGATTTATAGTTATATGTACATGGTATTCTAACTACCTGTGTTATTTTACAGGCATTAACATCTGCGCCAACCAGTTTACATATTTCTTTATTTAATTCATAGATTTCTTTTAATTTACATGTGTGTGGAATGATTATATAATAATGATAACCATGACCAGAATCATAATAAGCATGTAAAAAAAGGTTTGGTAATTTATTTTTAATCATTTTTGTGAAATCAAATACATTATTTAAATCAGGATAATCTTTTTTGTCAAAGTCAAGGAATAATACTCTTTGCTGTCGCATATTTGCTTTTTTTCTATGAAGTTCATTGTTTTTATCTTTTTTTACTGTAGCAAGTGCATTATAAATATGGTAATTATACTTATAATTGTCTATACACTTTTCGTATTCTTCAAAATTTTTTACATATTTATGAAATTTAATTTCATTTCCATTTTCATCTGTCTTAGACAAGAATAAACAGATATATTCATTTTCTTTTAAATTCTCAGGATAAAGCATATTATAGTATCTTCTTAAAATCTCTGTTTGTGTATTGTTATTAATAATAAATCACTCCTTTTAGTTATTTTTGATTTTTTGTTAGTATTATTGGTGTATTAATATATTCTTGTTATTTGTTATAGTAGATACGAAAATAGTGTTACTGTAGTATTCTTTAAAAATTTTATAAACATAAAAATTTTCTCAACATGACTATTATGTAAATATTTTGTTATTTTTTAAAATCTTTTAGATATCTGGCTTTAGATGACCGGATATATTTAAATTTTCTTAGCGATTAATATCTAAAATGTTGTCATTTGTACATTCTGTTTTTGATGGATAATATTGGTAAGGAAAATAAGTATGTAGTTTTGTAATAGTTTTGAAGATGAAAAATCTACTGCAGTAGCTATTTTGATATTTCTGATTTTGTTTTTGGTTTTATTTTGAAAAATCAATAGGAGGAAAGAGAGAAATTTTTATGGATCTTTGATTCTTAGTTTCTCAGTGAGTTTAGAAGTTCAAATTTTTATGAGAGGATTTTGAAAATATAAATAGATGAGAAGCATGAAGGATGATAGAATTTGAAATTGGAGATATATAGATTCTATAGATTTGATAGGAGTGAGAGTATTTTTAGTTTTTTTGATGTGCACTATATTGATTGGAAGATATTATATTTTTTTTATTATTGCTTCGTCGGATGAGATAGGAGAGTAGTAGAAAATAATGAAAAGTGTTGATTTTTAAAGGAATATTGGGATTTTTATGTTTGATTTTTCTGTGTTAATTTGAGATAGATATGTTATTTTTTGTATAAGTTCGAGAAAAGCTTGATTTTATCAGGGTTTTAGAGTATTTTGAATGAAAACTGTTTAAAAATGGGACGCTAAAAAATGCCGGAAACCCTTGATTTTACTAGGTTTCCACGAACTGACTGACGAACCAATTTTGTGATTATAGGGATGATTTTAGGAAATTTTGATGATTTGATTGGTAAATATTGGAAAATATTCGGGAAATGTAAAATTTATGACTCATATGAAAAGTGAAGTGCTTTGCATATTTCAGGGGTGAAAAAGCGGTTTTTGAATGTAAACCTACCCCCCTATAAACATACTATAATAGTTATAGTATTATAGTATGTTTGCATTTTAACTGATTTACCGTGGTGCTGCTATGCCTTTAAAATGTTGTATTTTACAAGGGTTTTATTGATATGATATGACATATGATATGATATAATGATAACATTTTGACTGTTTAAAAGATAATGTTTTTTAATAAAAATAATAATTATGCATTGACATAATAATTTTTTATAATGTCAATATTGTGTTATTTTTATTAGCAAAACCATATTGATTTGATATAATTAAAAATTATAATGTCAATATAATATCATTAAATAAATATAAAATAGTCGTTCGCATTGAAGGGTAAAAATATATAACCTGTGCTTATAATATCCATAACTATAAATTATAATAACCCATAAATTACCTACAATAATCCATAATAACTTATAAGCATTTATAATAAAACCTAATAAATCTATAAGCAATATTTATAAATTTATCACTCTTTTTCTATTACAAATATTACTTTATTATATACTATTAAATATACTAATAAATATATTGACTGCTTTATCAATAACTATATATTCTTTACTATATTATACTTGCCAAATTATATTTATATTATACTAATAACTATATACATCATTCTATACACAATGTTATAATATACACCATATATAATATATACTATCTCATATTATTACTACAATACCTTTACAATACCCTTGATATTACTTATATATCTACTTATTACTTGTCATATACTATCAATATATTACTATTACATATCATATATTATTATATATCTATTAATATAGTATATTATATACTTATTACTATATACCATACATCTACTAATATATATTAATACACCGATTACTATATAAACACTACACTAATAGATAAACACATGCTATATCAATATCATATCTCAACTATACATATAACTATACTATATACATATTTATTAATATAACTATAAATACTTATTGATATAATAATCTGTGCTTATACCATAACAAACATATATAGTATATGCCTATAGTAATGCCATGCATACTTATCCACAAGTTATCCACAATAGCACTATATACTATACTATACTATACTATACTATACTATACTATACTATACTATACTATACTATAC
>CAQBRY010000003.1:29694-44373 GCA_948762645.1 uncultured Eubacteriales bacterium
TGCTTCTAGCCCTGACTACACTACACCATAGCAGCACAGCAGCATCTCCATCTTTTACCCTTTTAAATGCCCTGTAAATCTACTTTTATCTTTTACCCTATAAGCCTTCCATACTACCCATAAAACGCCTTTAAACAGCCTTACAACGTATTTAAAAGGGTATCTAGTCCATATTATCCTATATGGCCTATGTTATATCTGGCATCTACACTATGCTATACCTACAAAATTGTATTCCTTCCATATAATGCAAATATTTTTGTTTTAATTTATGTTATCCGTACCATCTTGAATTGTATCTGAATTGTTTATATCGTCTGAATTATCAAGTAATCCTTGCCTTTTTAAGTCTTCAATGATTAATTGATTGATGTATTGATTATTATTTTTGAATTTATCTGATAACAATACTTTTTCATGCACTTCTTTTTTTACAATAACAGTTATTTTTTTATATGTTTTGTCATCATACTTTTTTCTGGCTCTGTTTACAGCTTCTTTTTTCTTTTGTATTCTTAATTCTTCACTTTTATACATATTTTATAATTCCTTTAATTGGTTTGCTATTATTTTCAAAATATTCATATTTTTGCATTTGATCTATACAGTATAGCACAAACAAGTGTTCTTGTCAATCCTTGTTAAAATGTATAAAATCATAATCGATTTTGCCTGTTTTCCTGTCAAACTGCTTAATTGTATTTCAAATACACACAATTAAAAAAATATTGTAGTAATTATTTGATAATACATACTAAATATACACCTGATACATATAATATTATGAATATTAAAAAATAAAATTGAAATATTCTAAAATTTTAATTAAACAATTCAAGCAATTCTTAAAATAAGCGAAATTTTCACTTTAGCACTCAATGCATTACAGTGCTAATAAAAATAAATGTGCATAAACAGTACTTTTAAAACTCATATATTTATGTTATAATTTGCACATATGAAATACTAAATTGTACAATATGCTGTAATAAAATAAAAATATTTAGTCAATATGCACTACAAAAAATATTACCAAAAAACTATATCATTACTATACCATAAACACAGCATATTGTATAGTTTAACTTAAAAAAACCAAACATATTTTCGATAAAAGTAATTATGTACATAAAAGTAAAAATATTATTGCTGTAAATTGGTGATTATTACAATAAAAATATACACCTGATACATAAATTTTTTGTTGACAAATAATTGTCAGACAGGTATAGTGATTGGTGTAAGGCAAAAGCAAAACAAAGTCTTACATGATAAAAATAAATATTTTCAAGGGAAATTCTTTCCCGCCCATCATGGGCAATCCGTTCCTATTCTGGAAATACGGATTTTTGAAAAATACATATTTAAAAATCCTGAAAAGGGTTGAACCTTTAAAGGAAAGTATATCATGCCATGCCGTGTTATACAAGTACTTAAAAGGTAAAATATCTTTTTCAGGTGAGGAGATAGGCCAAAACATCCTCGCCATAGAGTAGAAATCTTGCTCTAAGTTGCCAAAAGAAAAAGCGGCGGTTACTTGTAAACCCAGTCACTTCCCGGTTTATTCTTTTCTAAGGAAGTAAATAAAAAGAAAAGAAGCACTATAAACCCGTTGAAGGGGATCACACCCGTAAAATGTGAGGTAAACGGCATATGGCCATACATGCCCACCGTAAAGGTGTATATCATTCTGCTGGATTTTTGGCTGATGTGATCCGCTTGCCCATGTTAGCATGGTAGCAAGGTAAGCGGGGAGTCGGTAAAGATCCAACGTCCGAAAAAGATGGGGCAATCACTTAGGAAGCGAAAACCCTATAAGATGTAGTAATAACTAGCGGGTTCCACCGTGACATAAAAGCTACTATACACTTATAGAGGCAAGTAGGAATAAGCACTAGGGCATTGAAAAATCCCAGACGATAGGCAGAATGATATACATAGTAACGGAATAAAACAGAAAAAAAAGAATAAGGAGGAAACGGCAGGGATACAGCGGGTAATATAAGACCGTCTAACCTGTTAAAAGGGATTATAAACCGACGCTTCCATACATTTTGAAAGAAATGTGGCCTTCTTCCACAGAATCAGCGTGGTTGCATTGGGCTGAAGTGCTACGGCGAAAATTTCCTAACCGAGATGACACAGTAATTCTATTTTCTTTCTGTTTTATAAATAAAAATCCTATATAGGCATTACAAAAATAAGTCCTAATAGGTGATACACGTTGTCATAGCAGCAACGAAAAAAATAATTGCATGTGACGGTTATTCCCCGTATGAGTACACATAAACCAGGATAGGGGACGCAAGGTATACGGCGTAATACTTCCAAAACAGATTAGGATCGGCAGGTCTGTATAAATATTTTGTCGGCAGAGGGGAAAGCAGGTAGCCTCTACTAAAAAAATTACCGCATCCGATCAATCTAGGATACAGGGGATTGTGCAGGGTATTATTATTCTATCCTGTAAACGCAGGACAAAGTTGCCGATGACTAGCTGCATAAAGGGGAATCGGATAGGAGCAGAAAACCGATAAACAGAGGGAAGGAAAACCCGGAGTCAAAACCATAAACAATTTAATTATTTATCATGCCCATAAGCTTATTGTGGGCGTGAGTAAGTAATTAAATAACGCTTCTGCTACGGCGTATAAAAATAGAGCAGCCCAGGGATGTCTGGGGAAAGGGAAGATATGAGAAAAATAGAAAATTTAAGTTGTGGGAAGTGTAACGGGAAATGCCCCGCTGCACAATATAAAAATGAATATTGTTTCTGTAATTACTGTACGGTAATCATAGAAGAAGAGGAAGAAGAGGAAGAAGAGACTTCCCGTCGGCTGGGCGACATTAAATAGGCATTAAGCCCAGCGCGTTCAATCCTGATTTATTCAGGATTGGGGTTGCAGCACTTTGAAAACTAAACAAGGGGACTTTACGTCTATACCTTTTTTTGGTAAACTATATACATGCAGGTGTATATGGTTTAGTAAGGAAAGGGGGTGGACGTATGCCGATTAATGAAAAAGAATATAACGGTATTCTTTTTGATCAGCTATCTTTATTGGAGGAAATCCAAGAAGTAGCAGAGCAAGAAAAAGCTGTTATTACTTTGAAATTAATTGACAAAAAGCGGAAACAGGTAGAGCGCAAGCTTTACCAGCAACCGCCATTAATCAATAACAGTAATAACGTTGTTGATTAATTCCAGATAGGCGTAAAGTCTTCTTGTTCAGTTTTCAATGGCTTTACGCCTTTTAAACTGTGAAAGGCGGGTGATTAAAATTGAATAAGGAACAAGTCTGCACTAATGCAGATTTGGTTCAGATGGTCAATCAGATAATTTTACAATCTGGAATTAAAAAGACTTTTATATCTGACCAATTAGGGATTAGTCGGCAAGCATTGGATAAATTAATGAGTAAAAAAAATTTTTCCATAGATGATGCCAATAAAATTCTTTCCCTAATAGGTTATCATGTGGAAGTTTTAATAAAAAAAGATTGAAAAAATTAATATAAAATGGTTGACAAATCCTATAATATTATGCTATATTATAGGCAGTTCAGAAATGAACAAAAAAATAAGGAAAAATTTTCCTATAAGCAGAGTCAATAAGTCTTACAGAAAAATTTCTACAAGGCAATGTAGATTACCTATTTACGGAAAACCAAATAAAAGAAAATGGTCTTGTTCTTATTTGCGGTAAGAACAAGACCAGGAACACATAGAAATGTGAAAAAATATAAATACATCACTTATATTTATATCACATTTCTATAGAAATTTCAATCGAAATTTTGTTCCCTTTTCTTTATTTTTAAAAATTCCATATTCTAGGGGAAAATTTTTCTCCAAATAGTCTTCAGATGTGGATATGGAAAACTGTACATTGACAATTGAATAAAAGGTGATTTCTGAAACCTACTTTAACAGGTTCATATGGAGCGGGGTAGGAAGTAGGAATCAATGTGACCTGCCAAAAAAGGTCATTGGGTAGTTGCAGACCATTCCTAAAACAAATGTAACAGGGAAAAGGTAACAGGGTAGAATGGCTCTTAAGGATTGACCAAGAATCAATTCCTCATTCCACCGCTAATACAGACAACAGGGATCTGTAAGAGAAAGCGGGATAATAAGTACATAAAAAAGAAAAATTATTTCTTTTTGTTTGTTACTTGTGTTATAATATTTTCAAACCTATTCTATTATGGAAGGGGGTGAGAAAATGCCAACAAACGAAAAGGAATATAATGGAAATCTTTTTGATCAATTATCTGTGGTCGAAAGGATAGAACGAGCGGCAAAGTCCGGCAATATGGACAATGTTATAGCTGAAATTGAAATCCTGAAAATGGAAATCAATAGGAAACTGTATCAGAAGCCGCCACTAAGTGAGTAACTAGAAAATTTAGGGCTTGTTAAGTAGCAAGTCCTTTTCTTCAATTTGGAACGGAAAAGCTTCCTGTGAGGGCTACAGATGCGGATGTGAGGGCTGCCCATGTGGTAATAAGTGCATATACCATCCAAAATGTAATAAGTGCATATATCAGGGTTGTTTATTATCGGTATCCAGCCCGGCGGCGATTCGTGATCGTGATAAACAAGTCATTATGGAAAAAATAAAATAAAATAAAATCCTGGCATCTAGGGAAAAGGGTAGAAAGAGGAGAATATGAAAAAAGTTTTATGGTTTTCCCGTCACGAGATGACACCGAAACAAAAGGCGGCATTGGGGGATGTGGAAATTATGCAGGTTAATAAAACAATCATGTCTGCATATGAAATCAAGGAAGAAATTGATCAGTGTGACATCATCGCTATTGTTGCACCAATCAATCTGCAGCAGCAGTTCTTGAAGCTTGCAAGGGATAAGCCGGTTATTATGGCAGTAAATGACCGTGTTCTTATTCCGCAGGAAGATGGAACGGAAGATAAGGTCGTTTTCCAGTTTGTAAAATGGGAACGATTGTTAGAAATTGTAATTAGAAAGGAGGATTTTGTAATATAAATGGAATTGTGGCAAGAAGCAATTGTTAAGAAATGGAATAGGCTGGATAATAGCGAAGTAATGGGATGTGAAGTAGCAAGAAAAGCCCGTGAAATCGCTGATTTTTTTAAAAGCCTATGTTTTATGTGTTATGACACATATGGAACACGGAATTTTTCTAGCTATGTTGAAAGCATGATCCGTGGGTATCAGGCAAATGAACAAGTGTATAACGATATGTACATTACAACAACTCTTGATCTTCACGATGTACAATGTAATAGTTATGGATTACATGACTTTGATCGTTATATGTCTGAACGCTGGCATGACTATTTCATGTATGCGTTAAAAAATGGAATATAAATATTTTCTCACGTCCGAAATATGATATAATGTTTTTAATATGTCATGTGGTCGGTAAGATTCAAAATTGACGTGAGGATTAAAAAATAACGCTACTACATAGGCGTATAAAAATATATGTAGTCTGCCGATGGGCAGGGAAAGGGAAATCATGAGAAAATTAGATATATTACGAAAGATTGTCAGAAAACAAGTGAAAAAAGAATCTGACATCTATAAATTAGATGTCCGGTTTATGGCAAAGAAGGGGTATCATAACTATCCTGGAAGCCATCCAACCGCCTTGCCTTTGGGTGGTGAAAAAGGGGAATTAATAGGGGTAGCTATAGAATATCCCTATGAGGATGAAAATGGACAGGTTTTCACTTATACTGAATATTTTGAATTTGGTATAAGTGAGAAAGTAAAAAGGGATGTTTAATTATTTATCATGCCCATAAGTTTATTGTGGGCGTGAGTAAGTAATTAAATAACGCTATCTGTAGGCGTATATTAAATATACAGAGTGTGCGATGGTACAAGAAAGGATTGAATATGTACATTTTAAAGTATGCAGATTATGAGGGAACATATCACGGTTTCAATTTGAAGCCTGGCTTTTATTATGGGCAGGATACCGAAACCAGATGCTATATTGCAACATCTGGTTGGGAATGTAATGAAAATGTGTATATTTATTTTCTTAAAGATGGAAAATGGGAAGCGGAATGGGTAGATATATTAGAAAAATTCCAGATCTCAAATGTCCCAGAAATTGACACAAAAGATAAAATGGATTTTTACGAATGGTTAAAAGAAGACCAGGGTATTACCTGGGAATATTTTGACAATAATTATGGTCATGTTGTATCAGATGAAATGATGATGAAATATGATCGTTATTTATATGATGGTCTGCCGGAATTCGTAATTTTACGGATGGACAAAATGAATTTGGTGGATTGTTTAAACTTTGAGGCCAATATGGAAATTTAGAATGAAATTGTACTTTCATTGAATCATATACACTATATATTGTGGTTTATGTTGAAATAATATACAATATATAGTGTATATTGCGTTTAAAGGAGATCGGGATGGGTAAATATAGAATCTTTGAGGCCAATATGGAAAGATTGGAGAAAAAGTTGAAAAGAATTTCCAATAAATGTAAAAAATATGGGAATGATTTTCAGTATAAAATTGTAGATGAAGAATGGGAAGAAAAAAAAGAAGTAAATAAATATGGTGCTACGTATACAAAGATTCTGCACTATATTATTGTAGAAGCAGAAGGAACTGCAGTTATTAATGATTGGCAATTTATTGCCACATTAAACCATGAAAAACAGGGTAACATTATAAAAAAATATCCGGGATGCAATGTAGAAATACCGGAAAGATATTATAATTGTGATCCTGTATGTGAGCATTGCAATAGCAATCGATATAGGAAAAATACCTATATTGTGCAAAACATTAACACCGGAGAATTTAAACAAGTTGGGAAGTCTTGTCTTGCAGATTTTACTCATGGATTAAATGCAGAATACATTACACAATGCATATCATTTTATGATGAATTGATTCAAGGGGAATCTATAGATCTTGATTATGATTTCATAAAAGAAAACAGATATGCCAATATTGACACAGCATTATGTTATATAGCCGAAACAATTAATAAATTTGGCTATGTTAAATCGGATTTGCCAGGGCAAAGATCGACAAGACAAAGAGCATTAGAGTATTACTTGTGTAACAACAACAGAAATGCTTTAATATATGAAATAAGAAAAGTATGTGAAATTGAAATGGAAAATATTTCATTTAATGCAGAAACAGACGAGATAAAATCTTATATAAAAAATGTAAAAGAATGGATTTTAAATCAGGACGAAAATAACAATTATTTTCATAATTTGAAAATAGTTTGCAATGCTGAATATATTAAATATGATAATTTTGGCATTTTAGCAAGTGTTTTTCCATGTTATAATAGAGCGATGGAAAAGCAGAAAGAATTGGAAGCTATAAGAAAAAATGATTCTGGATCTGTTTATGTTGGTAATATAGGTGATAGAATCACGATCGAAATTGATTTTTATAAAATAGTAACATCTTATGAAACACAATGGGGTGTTACAGGAATCTATAAAATTTACGGAAAGGATGGAAATATTTATATTTGGAAAACCAGTAAGGGAATAGGAGATAGCAGGGCAAAGGTAACTATTACCGGCACCATTAAAGAACATAAAGAATGGAATGGTATAAAACAGACAGAAATAACCAGATGTAGAGTAGCCTATTCTTAATAGGCTGCTCTTTTATGAAAATTTAAAAGGAGATAAAAAGTATGACAGTAAAGAAAATTTTTGAAAATTTAGGATTAGTTAATGATAATACAAGAATATTTATCCGTCATGATGATGGAGAGCGTGAATTATTATTGGCTTGTGGAAATTGGTATCAAGATGATATTTTAGAATATCTGAATTGTAAAGTCGAAAACTTTACATGGCAGGATGATAATTTTCTTTATATTGATTTAGTTGACATAAAATCATGTATTAAGGATTGTTGATTTTTTTACCCGTTGATGGTATAATAATAAGGAAGGAAGTGGATTAATAAAAAAGGAAGTGAGAAAAATTACACCTATATCAGAGGCAAAGAAACGCGCAAATAAAAAATGGGATGCTGCAAATTTAAAACGTATTAATTTGGCATTGTCATATGAAGATATGGACAAAGTGGAAAATTATTGCAAAAAACATAATATTTCTAAAAATGCTTTTTTAAAACAAGCAGCTCTTGAAAAAATAGAACGTGAAAAATAACACGTTCTATTTTTTCACCTGCAAATACACTGTGCTAATGTACAAAACGCATAAAAATTTACAAGTATTATTATACACTGTGCCAGTATACAAATACCATAGCACAGTGTATAATAATACTTGTAAGTAAGATTTGCCTTATTTAGTTATCAATCTAGGGTTTATCAAAATCCGAATAACATAGTGTGATTGATGATGAAATAGCACCTTGACAATTTTAAAGAAGATTCTACCGCTGGGAACCTTTGACGGGAAGCCAGTAAAGCGTGAAAATCGTTTGTCGTTGATAATCGGTAGTAAGATTGTTGTTCTGTCTGTCGGTATAAGTCCGATGCTGATGAGCATGAGCGAAACAGAATAGGGAAAAATAGGAGGAAAAAAATAATGGCAAAATATTTTAAAAACGTGACCAGTTTAGAAGATTTAAAGAAGTAATTTAGAGTATTAGTAAAAAAGAATCATCCAGATGCAGGTGGAAATACTGAAGTAATGCAGGAAATTAATGCAGAATATGACGTATTGTTTTCTATTTGGAAGCAGCGTTATAATGCGAGTGTAGAATCGTGTAAACAGACCACAGAAACAGCAGAAAGCACACGTAATGAATTCTATACAGAATTTGGATGGGAGGGTAACAATCATTCTTGGGATCGTAGCTTAAAAGAAGTAGCTAAGATTGTTAGAATGTATGTAAAAGAAAAATATCCTACATATAAATTTAGTGTGAGAACAGAATACTTTTCTATGGGGAAAGAGTTACATGTTACTTTAAAAGAAAGTCCTGTAGAGATTTATAAAAAGTATGAAGAGTTAGACGACGAAGATAAAAAAGAAATTCGTCGAAAACTCAGTATAAATCATATTTGGAAGCCTGATACTTGGACGGAAGCAGAACAGAAAGAAATATTTGAAAAAACCTGGGAAGAAAAAGGTAATTATTTCAAATGCTTGAATGAAATAACTAAAGCAGTTGCAAAGGATGTTGATAATTTTGTACAATCTTATAATTATCAGGATTGCGATGGAATGATTGATTATTTTCATGTAGATTTTTATTATTTTGGATGCTGCCGTGATGGACGAGATGTTAAAATAGTTCCAAAAACTGCACGTATCAAAAAAACAAAATCTACTCCTGTTAAAAAAGAAAAAATAGCATAAAAAGAAAGGGAAAATATGAACGAATTAGAAACAAAAATTCTTAATGCTTATAAAGATAAAGCAGAAGATTATAATATGTTTATTGAAGATGATATTTGTCATTATATGAAAATATGTATGTATGGCATGGAAGAGATGGCAAAAGTATTAGGTTATGTTTTATATGCACATCATAAAAATGATTGTGTCGGATTGCCATTTGATTACATATCCATTGCAAAAGATGGAAAAGTTTTAGCACAGGTAAATATTTAGAAAGGCAGGTAATAATATGGCAAAAATTAACAGAAAAGCAAACTATGAAGAAAAGGAAGAGGCGTTGAAACATGATGCAACTTTTTCCA
Source organism: uncultured Eubacteriales bacterium (assembly GCA_948762645.1). Lineage (GTDB taxonomy): Bacteria > Bacillota > Clostridia > Oscillospirales > Acutalibacteraceae > CAQBRY01. The sequence goes on from CAQBRY010000003.1 coordinate 39,375, forward strand.
TGGCTGAAATTGAGGATGTATTGGAACTGATTGCAACGCATCAGTGGCCAGATGTGCATTTTTCGGATAATGAATGTGATTTGTGGAGTTTGATCCGAAGAAAATTAGGAATTGATTATCGGTAGAATTGTTTAAACCAGAATCAGTCAAATATTATTTTGTAAAAATATGTAAATAATTTATGGTTGATTCTGGTTTAAGACTGTATTATAATAAGGAAAGGATTGGATTTAGAGGGGAGATGATTTAGATTACAGTAAAAGAACAAGTTAAGGCGGCATGTGATGTTGCAGGAATATCCGTTACAGAGCTAGGTAAAAGAATGGGTATGTCACAAGCTAATATATCGAGTCGTTTAAGTGTAGGAAAATTTTCTAAAAAAGAATATGAACAAATGGCTGAAATTTTAGGAGCAAAATTTGTTTTTAGATTTGAATTTCCAGACGGCACAAGAATTTAAGCATTATTCTTTATGAATAGTGCTTTTTTTGATGCTATAAAACATAAAGAAAAAGTTATAAAATATAAATAAAAAGTATTGACATAAAGAAATCTTTATGATAATCTATTCTTAGTTAAAAAAATATTTTAACTAAATCTATAGAATAGGGTTTTGAAAATCCAAATAATCTTACGATGTGTCTATAGAGGATGTACCTTGACAATTAAATATTCCTTAATGCGCCGTTGCTACGTTGCAAGTCGTAGAAGAAAAAAGCAGAGCAGGGAAAACAAAATTTTTTCATAAAGAAGGGAGAATATAGTTATGAGTAAAAAACCTATTGATTTTTCGGCTATTGACACAAAGGTAATAGAGCAGTTAAAGAAGTTTGTTGCTACTAGAGTTGCAATTGCAAAGGAAGATGCACGGCATAAAGAAGTTTTAAAGCCCTTATTGCTTAAGTTGGAAGCAATCCAGGAGAAAAGAGAAGTAAATCTCAATGCGGGAATGAGTACGGATGATGTTATCCGTCAATTTCCTACGCTAGAAGTAGATAAAGCAATCCGGAAAGAGAATAACTTACATAAAGAAAATTTAAAGCCATTAAATGATACTTTAAAAGGTACGTATTCATTTGTACCCGAAAATCTCTATGACGGATACAAATTAAAGATTGAAAAAGGAAAACGTGGCGAGTTTATGCAGGCTATTAAAACTTTTCTTTTAAATCTTGGAATTAAAAACGAAGATGTGTCACAATCGGCGCTTGGAAAACTGGCTGAAAGAATATCTGATTATCTTGGTGTTACAGTAAGCAACAATAAAACATTGTTAAAAGATGGCGTGTTATCAAATGTAATGCGTTCAGGGCAGTTCAATAAATTGTTCATGTCAATTTTTTGTGATATTTTAGCACAGAATGATGTGATTATTATAGATGTAAAATAAAAAAGATTGAATAGAAAGGAGAAAATATGAGAATTACATTATATAATACAGAATTAAACAATGATTTACATTGTACTTTAGTAAAGGAAAAAACTTGGAATTATTCAGGATGTCAAGTTTGCAATACTCCTGAAACTATTGCAACAGTTTTTAATGATATTTTTCGTCTTAATAGACAATCGGAAGAATATCTTTATATGATTTGTTTTAATGTAAGAATGAAACCATTAGGAATTTTTAAAATTTCACAAGGAACCGTTAATAGTTCACTTTGTAGTCCACGCGAAATTTTTCTAAAATCTTTGTTAAGTAATGCCACAGCTATTACTATAATACATAATCATCCATCGCAAGATGTTACACCGTCACAAGAAGATATTATTGTATATGAAAAATTAAAGGATGCCGGAAATTTTATTGGTATACATTTTTTAGATAGCATTATTGTTGGGAATGGATATTATAGTTTTTATGAAAATTATGAAAATAGAAAGGAAAAATAAAAATGTTATATACATATTATGCAACAGCAAGACCTGTAGCACCTGGGACTGTTCCAATGAATGGATTAGAACAGATAGATAATTTTGATTCACGTCGTAATGTTGGTTATTGTATGGCATGGGCAAGAGTTTATTATTCTCGACCATTAATAGAACAGGAAAAAACTAATTATGAATTATCGGAAAATAAACCTGTATATAAATCTATAATAATTCCTGATTTACATGATTTATGTATCGCGTCTTTTAGAGGGAATACAATTGCAGAAGAAAAATATAAAGATGCAAATGATTTACGTAAGAAAACGTATAAACGATTATTTGAAATGCTTATTGATGGCGAGATTGATATTTTTTATTATGATCAATTCAAGAAAACTGATACGGATTTTACAAGATATATTTTCACCAGGTCTACAAAAATATCTGGAATGGTACAAAAATCTTGTTTGCAATATATAGACGAAAAAATTATTCCAACATCAGATAGCAATAGGGAATCATGGAGAGATTTTGAGAGAGAAAATGCATTTCCAGATAATGTTACTATTTATTATGGAAGTGTATAAAGTGTACAATATAAATTTTCGTGTGTTTGTAAAAATGGGCGATATGGATTCTATTTACATAGAACATCGTCTTTTTTTACAAACACACGAATAAAAAATAATTTAAAAGGAGAAAGAAAATGAGAGAAGTAAGAATGAGCAATTGGATTAAAGGGAATAAAAAATTAACTTTAGTTAGTTATAAGCGGGGTAATAAGACAACATGGAAAATTGTTGGATGGAATCCGTTACCAGTAAAAGGCGAATTTGAATCTAGCTATTCAGCTTTAAAAGATTGGTTAGATTCTAATGGGTGGATGATTTTGTTAAACCATCCAGTATATTTGATGATTGTGGATTAATTTTGTGAATAGTTAGAGTAGCCATGAAAAATCATGGCTATTTTATAGTGTTCATAAAAAGGATAAAGTATAAAGATAAAATTTATTTGAATAGAAAGGAGAATAAAAGTGTCAAAATCTGTGTATGAAATGGTAACAGAAAAAATCATATCTCAGTTAGAATCTGGTGTTATTCCATGGGAAAAACCGTGGACAGGTGCATATAATGAAGCATATAACCGGATTAGTAAGAAAAGTTATTCTTTTATTAATCAAATGTTATTGTTACATAACGGAGAATATGCAACGTTTAAACAATGGGAAAGTTTGGGCGGGAGAATTAAAAAAGGTGAAAAATCGGAAATAGTAGTATTCTGGAAACCTTTACCAATAGAAGTGCAGAAAGAAGATGGAACAAAGGAAATTAAACAAGTTCCGTTTTTAAGATATTATAATGTTTTCCATATTTCTCAGGTCAAAGGTGTAGAAGTATTAGAAAATGAAAGAATAAAAAATATTAATCCAATTGAAGAAGCTGAAAAAATTTTGGATGCTTATATTAATAGAGAAAATATTAAGCTAATTAAAGAATTATCTAATGATGCTTATTATTCTCCTGGAAGGGATTTGATTCATTTACCATTAATTGAACAGTTTAATAATGTAAATGAATATTATTCAACGTTTTTTCATGAAATTACACATAGTACAGGTCATGAAAAGCGTTTAAATCGAATGGAACCAGGTGTAAAGGTAGCTAAATTTGGGAATACAGAATATAGTAAAGAAGAATTAGTCGCTGAAATTGGAGCGGCTAATATCTTGAATATTCTTGGAATTGAAACAATAAAAACTTTTAGAAATTCTACAGCGTATATTCAGAGTTGGTTACAAGTATTAAAAAATGATGCAAAATTTATTGTTTCTGCTAGTAGTAAGGCAGAGAAGGCAGTAAAATATATTTTAGGAGAAAATAAAAACGAATCGATGATATAATTTCAAAAAAAGTGTATCGATTTTAAAAGATGGAAAATTTAGCTATATCACATTCCACATAAAATTTTCAAGGTAATAATTTATCATTATCATAAATTGCTTGTGTTTATTAAAAAATGGAGGTTAAAAATGTTTACAATCAGTTTGGAAGAATGGAAAAAATTGGAATGGTTTGACAGCGGAATAGAATACACGCATTTTGCTCTTGATTGTTTATGGGAAAATGACTATAGTGTAGTTGGAGAATTTAAAATCGATGGGATTTCTTTAGATTCTTTTCCAGAATATCTTTTTCAAAAAGATGGACAACTTTATATTCAGCGGCAAAAATTAGCCAAAGTGTACAATGTTGGAAACCGGCTGCTTGCTGGTGAAAAGCAATCTGAAGTTATGTTGGATTTGTGGGAAGAAAAAATGAAAGATAATAAAATAGATTATAAAATAAGAATAAGAAAAGATGGAATTATTTTTTGCAAATATGATGAACGTCTTTACAATTTTTTAGAAAGGAATAATGTTACATTCGTACCAGAGTTTAATAAATTAAAATATAAAGCGACTTATGTAAAAAATTTGGATATATTTAAAATGGCTGTAGAAAAATATCCTAAATATTTTTTGGAATATCAAGATAATAAAAGTATTAAATAAAATATAGAAGAAAAAAAATTAAGTATGTATATAAAATTAAACAAAGATGATTATGTTGTAAAAATTAATATTGATAATTTTTCTTTAGGTATGGGGAATTTGGAAGTGCTTTTAGATGAAATTATATCCAATAAATGGAATTGGTTTAATTTTTCTATTACAGATAAGTTGTGATATAATTCTTTAGGAAAGTATCAGATTCAGGGCAGACGAAAAGAGCAGCTTTATACAAAAGATAAAACTGCCCTGAATTTGATTCTTTCCGATTGTACCAGACTGCGATAAATTTTCTGATAATTTCTCTATAGAATTAGTATTCTTTTAGAAACAATTTATGAAATTATCAGAAAATTATTCAATCAATCTATGTTAGAAATAGTGTAACACAAAGGAATAGAGTAGGTAAGCCATTGCGTTAGCAATTTGGTACAATGATAATAATGATTTTGTTACATCTATAAATATTAACCATAAAAATAAATTTATTTTATTAGGATAATAATATTAAATTTATTATAACAATCAAAGGAGAGATAAAAAATTATGTGTCAATTCAAATCAGGAATTATT
>CAQBRY010000004.1 GCA_948762645.1 uncultured Eubacteriales bacterium
GTAATGTATGGCCCCCTTTTTTTAAATTCGGTCCAACCAAAACTATCGGACATCCTTCTTCGTCCCATGAAAATTTCTCATCTATTATTTCAAAATCCTTAAACCATTCTGGTTTATCATAAAAAATTTCATGGCATAAATTAAAAATATCTTTTTCCGTCATGCCTGATTTAATATTATTGAAAACATCATCTATAATTTGTAAGGCCCTCTTCGCCGATAGCTTCATATACTCTATATCTTTCTCGCTTTTAGACTCCATTAATCCGCAAATTATATTGTCAGCTGAATGATAAGAAATCTCCCTTTTATTCTGACTATAAAACTTAGATATCTTACCGGTTAAATAGGAATACAGTCCATGACCTAAAATATCTGTAGATATATCCAGACTATCAGAATAGTTCAAATATATGTTTTTTGGAAACCTAAGTTTTTCCAGTACTTTCAAAATATTAAACATTAACTTATTACTTTTGTTGCAAATATATATATTACAGTCCAGATCTTTTAAATTATACTCATCAAGTTCATTTACAAATAAATCAACATTATCCCTGCTAACTATACATGCTGATGTTGAACCGGCTTTATCAGTTATAAACTTTTTAAAATACGGATCGTGATTCTCCACATTATACATAATCCATACATCACTGCTATTGGAAATTATACTTTTTATTTTCTGTCTTATCATAAAATATTACTCCTTAGAACAATCCGGATATTTTACTCTCTTTATCTATGTCAATCTTATTAGCAGCAGGAATTTTTGGAAGTCCCGGCATTGTCAAAATATTTCCGGCATACACTACTATAAATCCCGCACCATTTGAAATAGAAACTTTATTTACTTTAAAAGTATATCCTGAAGGAGCTCCTAATTTTGTCGGATCATCTGATATTGAATATTGAGTTTTTGCAACACATATCGGAAGATTATCTCTTTTTAAAGACTCTATTTTCTTTATATCTTCTAAGGCCTCTTTGGAATAAAATACGTCTCCTGCCCTATAAATTTCTCTGGATAAAATGGATATTTTCTCCTTTATACTAATGTCAAGAGGATAAATAAACGAAAAATTACTTTTCTCCTTACATGCTTCACAGACTTTATGAGCCAAATCAATAGCTCCATCTCCGCCTTTTGAAAAAACATCTGAAATTACACATTCTGCTTTAATCTTTTTGCAGTAGTCTATAATATACCTTATTTCCTCTTCTCTATCCTTATAAAATTTATTTATCGAAACAATAACCGGTACTCCATATTTCCTAAGATTTTCTATATGCACTTTAAGATTACATATTCCTTTTTCAAGATAATCCATACCTTCCTGGCAAAGTTTATCCACCTGACATCCACCATTATATTTTAAAGCCCTAACAGTAGCTACCAAAACAATTACAGACGGCTCAATACCGGATACCCTGCATTTAATATCTAAAAATTTCTCTGCTCCTAAATCTGACCCAAACCCGGCTTCAGTAATACAGTAATCTGCTAACTTAAGTCCTAACTCAGTAGCCTTGACTGAATTACACCCATGAGCAATATTTGCAAACGGACCTCCATGCATAATGACCGGCGTACCTTCTAAAGTCTGAACAAGATTAGGTTTTATGGCGTCCTTAAGTAAAGCCGCCATCGCTCCATTGACTTTTAAATCTTTGGCATAAACAGGTTTTCCTTCAAAGTCATATGCCACTAAAATATCTCCCAGTCTCCTTTTGAGGTCTAAAATATCGGCAGATAAACAAAGTATTGCCATAACTTCCGTTGCAACTGTTATTATAAATCCGTCTTCTCTGGGTACTCCATGTGCCTTTCCTCCAAGGCCAACCACTATATTCCTAAGTTCCCTGTCATTTATATCAAGGCATCTTTTTACTAGAATCTGTCTGGTATCAATGTTTAAAGAGTTTCCCTGATGTATGTGATTATCAACAGCGGCACACATCAAATTATTTGCTGAAGTTATAGCGTGCATATCACCGGTAAAATGTAAATTTATGTCTTCCATCGGGAGAACCTGAGAATATCCTCCTCCCGTTGCACCTCCCTTAACTCCAAAAACCGGCCCCAACGATGGTTCCCTAAGGGTTATAACAGAAGATTTTTTTATTTTTTTCATGGCTTGTCCAAGACCTATTGTTGTGGTCGTTTTTCCTTCTCCCGCCGGAGTAGGATTTACAGCCGTAACAAGAATCAATTTTCCACTTTTTTTATTTTCTAATTCTACCCCTATTTTATCATCTATTTTTGCTTTAAATTTTCCATAAAACTCTAAATAATTCCCGTCTATTCCTAAGTCCTTAGCAATTTCCCCTATTTCCCTTGGTACTACATTTTGAGCTATCTCTATATCCGAAAACATTTAAAATCCTCCAATTAAAAAATATAAAAAATATTATATCATAAACTAAAATTTTAAAAATTAAAAACTAGACATTTAAATTCATAAATATATATGATATAATATTGTAGATATCAATTGATAAAATGAGGTGATTATTTTGAAACATTTTGTAACCATTGCCGAAGGCAACCTACAAAAAGATATGAAAAAAACAGGTTGTGGAGAATGTCAAACATCATGTCAGTCAGCATGTAAAACTTCTTGTACAGTAGCAAACCAAAAGTGTGAGAAATAAAGAGGTTTTATTATGGAAAAAATTAATATTGAAAATTGTTCAAAGGAAAGTATTTGTCTTATACCTCCTATGGTTTTTAACAGAAAAAAAGCTACTGATACTATAAATGCCGTAAGAAAAAAAAGAAAGATTGATAAGTTAGAACAAGCAAAAAAAAATCAAAAAGAAAATTTATTAAGTCGACTGAGTATTAAAAAAAGAAAAGATATTAAAAAAGCAGAAAAAAAACTTTCTAAATTTAATTCAAAAGTAGAATCTGAGAAAGATAAAAAAGAAGTTTCAGATATATTAAATACGGTTTGCTGTGCTTTGAAAAAATATAGTGACGATTTTACACAACATAAAGTTAAAGAAACTGTAGATGGTGCCTATAGACTACGTAGAGACCTTAAAAACTATGTTCAAAAAAATTCTAATACTGATACAAGCAAAAAAATCGACAAATTTTTAAATGATACTCTTGACAGTTTTCAAGAAAATAGCCGAATCGCAGGAAATGGGGTTAATGGAGTTCAAAACTTTGTAAAAATATTTAGCAATCAAAAAAGTTTTGAAACGTTTATGAAGGGGGAAAAGGATACTGTTAAGCAATGTATACTTAGAGCAGCAGCAGGGATTAACATTTCGTTCCAAAAAGAGACACTTCCTGCTTTAAACAAAATAAAAACGTTTTTAAAAGATGCGGAACAAATTCTTAAAGAAATAAATGCAACTTATCAAGGAGCAGTTTTTTAAAACCGTTTCTTCATTTTTATTAAAATCAAGGGAACATCTTAATGATACACAAATACAAATTAAATAACTATAATATTTTAATAGACGTAAATAGCGGAGCAATACACATTATTGATGATATTTGCTTTGACATACTAGATGTTATAAATAAAGAAAATCTTTATACTTATTCCGAAGATAAATTGATAAGTCAATTTTCGGGGAAATATAAAAAACAAGATATATTGGAAACTTATCAAGAAATACAAACTATGTTTCAAAATGACAAATTATTTACCGGGGATTTACTTTTTGGAAAAAATACAAAAGATAAAATTGTAAATTCTCCAATAAAAGCTATGTGCATAAATATTGCACATGATTGTAATTTAGAATGTGAGTACTGCTTCGCCGCTAAGGGAGATTTTGGCTGTGGGAGAGAGCTGATGACCCTAGATACAGCTAAAAAGGCTATAGACTTTTTAATAAGTAATTCTGAAAATAGACATAATCTCGAAGTAGACTTCTTCGGCGGAGAACCCTTAATGAACTTTAATGTGATAAGAGATACCGTTGGATATGCAAGATCTATAGAAAAAAAATTTGGTAAAAACTTTCGATTTACTATAACTACAAATGGTATACTTCTAGATGATGAAAAGATAGACTTTATAAACAAGGAAATGGATAACGTAGTTCTATCACTAGACGGCAGAAAAACTATCAATGACAAACTAAGATTAACAAAATCAGGTAAAAGTTCTTATGAAATGATAGTTCCAAAATATCAAAAACTTGTAAATAGTAGAAAAGATAAAGATTACTACGTAAGAGGAACATTTACAAAAAATAATTTGGATTTTTCAAAAGACGTAATCCATATGCATGAATTGGGATTTAAAAATATGTCTATAGAGCCGGTTGTTTCTGATCCCCGTCTAAGCTACTCTATTAAAAAAGAAGATCTTGACGCAATTTTTCAGGAATATGAATTGCTAGCAAAAAAAATTATAGAATTAAAGAAAAAAAATGAAAAAATAAATTTTTTTCACTTTATGATAGATTTAGAAAAAAGTCCTTGTGCTATAAAAAAATTCAAAGGGTGTGGATGCGGAAATGAATATGTAGCCGTAACACCCAATGGAGATATTTATCCATGTCATCAGTTCGTCGGACAGGATGAATTTAAAATGGGGAACTTAAATAATAATACGTTTAATCAAGAAATAAAAAGTAAATTTTCTTCAAACAATATTTATTCTAAAGACGAATGTAAAAAATGCTGGGCAAAATATTTTTGTAGCGGGGGATGTAGTGCTAATAATCTTAATTTTGAAAAAAATATTAACATTCCTCACAAAATCTCTTGTGATCTCCAAAAAAAGAGATTAGAATGTGCAATCATGATTAAAGCATGCTGTAGATAAGTATTACAAGTAAAAGGACCACTAAATGAAATTTAGCGGTCTTTTTTTACCTTTTAACAAAAATTTATGTCACTATTCCTAATTCTCTGGCTAAATTTAAAGTCCTTTTATAAAATTCATATTGATTGTCAATGTCATCCGGGTTCTGATCACTATATTCGGACCACTTCAATAAAATTTTTTCAAATTCTTCTAATTTTTTTATTTCCTCTTGAGAATATTTATCATCGTCAAAATCTTGTTCTGCTAACCATTCTATTATGACTTTCCCTAATTCTTGAAACTCTTTAATTTTCTCTTGAAAATATTGACCATTATCACATTCCAATTTAGGTTCATAATTTAATCCAGAACCATTATCTATACCATACACACGAGGAATAAACAAAAAACAAAATATTGAGCTCAAAAATAATATTATATATTTATTTATAAAAGTATTTTTCATGATAATCTCCTTCTTCATATAATATTAGTATACATCATGATACCAACCATTTCAAATTAAAAAATATACTTTGACTGTATACAATAGCATAAAAATATCAGACCAGTAAAATTACTAATCTGATAGCTAATCACTTATTCACCTTTATCTTCGAGAAGTTTAACATTTACATCAAAAGTACTTGAATTTGATCTATTCGTAGCAGGACGATATACATTTATCTTAACACTATCTCCAACCTTACATTTAGCAAGCTCACTATAAAGAACTTCTAAATCGGTAATATTCGAGTCATTAATTTTTGTTATAATGTCTCCTACTTGTACTCCATTTGCCGTAAGATCACTATCTTTGTTTATCTCAGAAATTATCATTCCTATCGGTACGTTATATATCTGAGACTGATAATGTGAAACCATTTTTCCTGTGAGTCCCAACTTTACTCTTCCCGAAACATATCCTTTAGATATTATATCGTCAACAACACTCTTAACAGTATTACTTGGTATAGCAAATCCTACCCCTTCAACCACGTTCCCTACTATCTTAGTAGATGTTATACCTATTACCTGACCGTACATATTTAAAAGAGGTCCACCGGAATTTCCCGGATTTATTGCTGCATCCGTTTGTATATACTTTACAAAGTGCTGTTTAGATGAACTTAAGGATCTATTTATAGCTGAGATAGTACCTCTTGTCAAGGAATTTGTAAGTCCTATCGGATTACCTAGAGCTAGAGCCCATTGTCCTATTCTAACATTATCCGAATTTCCAAACGTGGCAACGGGTAAATCTTTTTTCTCTGCTTTAATAACTGCTAAATCAGTTTTAGTATCGTAACCTACTATCTTTCCCGGAAATTCCTCTCCTCCGCTTAAAACTATTTTTACATTACTTTGTTTTGAGTCTCCTATAACATGGGAATTTGTTACAATATATCCGTCGCTGCTTATAATTATACCCGACCCTTGACCCTTAGGATCTGAAATGATATTTGCCTCAGAATCATAAACTACAACGCCTACAACCGTTGGTGAAACTTTATCATAAACTTCTTCTGCCGACATTCCTACTCCCTCAGCAGGGGATTCATCTATTACAATACTTGCATCTGAATTTGATGAATCTGAGCTGAAATTACTAGATTCGGAGCCAGAAGATGAGTCTACTGAAGAACTATTACTATTAAAACCAAAATTAAGGTCGGAATTACTGTTATTTACAATATAAATAAAATAACCAATAAGAGCTGCCAAAAGTAAAATAAGTATAACCACAGAAGATATTAAAAAAGTCCTTAAATTCTTATCAATCCCGGATGACTGCATGCCTTCATCAGCCTTTGGCTCTTCATTAATCTCAATCTCATGTTTTTCTTCATTATTTTTATTATATTCATAATTTTCGTCCACAATCATTACCTCCTGATTTTAATTTTTTCTTTTTATTATATATTATTTTATATTTACAGGTATGTCAACAAAAACCAACATCGATTTATTACATAAAACATATAAACTTAGTATGTGCTAAATACTAAGTTTATATCTAGTCGACGTTGAAAACTTCATCAAGTCCGCAATCCCTCATGGATACATAATCATCATCTGCAACAATTATATGGTCTAAAAGCGTAACCCTCATATTACGAAGAACTCTACTTAAATGTCTAGTTGACTCGACGTCTGCCTGAGAGGGTACTGCAACACCACTTGGATGATTATGAGCTAAAATAATCGAGCACGCATTGTAAAGGACGACAAGCTCAATGATTTTCCTAGAATACATCTCTACAGCATTAACACTACCCTTATTTACAATCCCATCATATATTATTTTACCCTTTGCATCGAAAAGCATAACGGCAACTGCCTCTATTGTCCTGCCTATAAACTTCAGAGAAAGCTTATCGCACAAACTTTTTAGCTCCATACTATGATTTACTGTACTAAATTTTCTTTCAGAGTATAATCGCGTAAGTTCCGGTATAAGTTTTACAAATATGGCAACAGACTCTCCTATGCCCTCTACTTCCTTTAGCAAATTTATAGGTGCATCAAAAATAGCAGGTATAGATCCAAAAGTATTTAAAAGCCTATGTGCTATTTCATTTGTATCCTTTCTGGGAACAGCATAAAATAACATTAGTTCTAAAACTTCATGGTCTTCAAAATTATCTAGGCCATGAGATATAAATTTTTTTCTTATTCTTTGTCTATGTCCTTCATGCATACTCAACAATCTTCTGGTTCTTATCAGATTTTAATAATATAAGATAACAATTTATCAGCACTTCTTAGAGCAATATAATATCTCAGATCCGTCATAAGGTGATCTCGCCCAAACACAATTATGACAAATATCTAAGCTTATACACATGTTACTGGGCCTAAAACAACCACAGTCACATCTCTGGCTACAAGAAACCATACAAAACTTATTACCAACACATTTTTCTATTTTGCTAACAAAATTTGTATTTTGTAAATTTATAATATCTTTGTTGTTTTTCAAGGGATTCGACATTTTTATCCCTCCAAACCTATTATTAACAAAAAGATTTTACTATAATTTAAGTATTTTGTCAATTTAACATTTGTTAAAAAGATATTATTTATGAGCATATTTATATTTTGTAGCCATACCGCCTCTTATGTGTCTTTGAGACTTATTAATCTCTAATATTTTTTTCACATCTTCGTGTAAAGATAAATCTATGTGTTTAAGTCTCTCTGCAACATCTTTATGTACCGTACTTTTACTCACACCAAACTTATTTGCCGCACATCTTACAGTAGCTTTATTCTCTACAATATATTCTCCAAGTCTTACTGCCCTTCGTTCGACAATGTCCTTCAAGTATAAAACCCCCATATAAAAACATTCGATTAATTTATATGTATGGTTTTAAAAAATATTACAAAAAAAGCATTGATATTCTAAAACATTTTAAATTATAATAATAGACATATTAACAATAGGAGGTGATATAATGAAATTAAAACTAAAAGTAATGCTTACAGTGGTTGCTATGTTTTTTTGTTTTATTAGTCCCGCATTTGCTGACAATTGTATAGCAATAATAACATGTTCTAACAAAAAAGAAGCTAGAGAATTAGCCTACGACTATACAAAAAGAGGTTATATGGCTAAAATTTCCCAGATAAGTGATGATCATTATGAGGTTTGTGCATATGATGACTCAGGCAGCGATATTCCAAAGCCACAAATATTTGGGTCCATGGAAAAAGCACAATACGTAGGCACATATTTTTTTTCTACTTCCGAAAAAGCGGATAAATTTGTAAACAAAATGCGCCGTGAAAATTTAATCGCTCATAGAGATGATGAACCCTGTCGCATTATTGATTATGTTAAGGATGAACCCAGTGCCATTATTACATGGAAACCTCGTGTTTGTGTTTATATTTAAAAATAAAACCACGTATTATATACGTGGCTTTATTTTATAGCTAAAATCACAGCTTAACCATTTTTATGTTTAAACATAATATAGTTATGAGGTGATTATATGCTTAAAATAATATGTTTAGGTATATGTATATTTCTTATGGTATTAGGGCTTATAGAAACAATAAAGTCTATAATAGTTAGTATCATGAGCCCAAAAGACTATATGGAAAATTCTACAATCGTAATACCAATTAAAAAGCATAATGAAGAAGTAGAATTTTTACTTCGCAGTGCTATATGCAAAGTACTATGGGGAAGTCCCAAAAAAAATACTAGTATAATTTGTCTCGATTGCGGTATGGATTACGAAACAAGAAAAATTTGTGAATTGATTTGCAAAGACTACGAATTTATAAAATTATACGATATAAATGATATAGATTCTAAAGCTATACTTGAAAATTAAAAGTATAATTATATAACAAATCCGCCGTTTGGACTTATAACTTGACCTGTTATAAAGTTTGAATTTTCACTTGCTAAAAACAATATTATTTTAGCAATCTCAGATGGTTTACCCATTCTTCCCATAGGTGTTTGATACATCAACTCTTGCATGACATCATTTGGTATATTTTTATTCATATCCGTATCTATAATCCCCGGGGCAACACAATTGACTTGTATATTAGAGGGCCCAAGTTCCTTAGCTAAGGCTTTCGTAAATCCTATAACTGCAGCCTTAGATGCTGAATAATGTACTTCACAGGAAGCGCCCGTCATTCCAAGAATGGACGAGACATTTATAATCTTACCTTCATGGTACTTAAGCATATCTTTTACAGCGAATTGGCTGCAATTAAATACGCCCTCCACATTAACCCTAAAAATCTCTCTCCACTCTTCTAAAGTAACATCCGTAAACAAAGTCTGATAATATATTCCCGCATTATTCACAAGTACATCTATTTTTCCAAAGCTGTCAATTGTAAAGTTAACCAGATTTTCCGCTTGATTCCTATCTGATATATCGCTTTTAAATATTTTAATATTTTCATTAAACTTTTCTATTTCGTTTTTAAGTTTTAAAGCCTCGTTTGCAGAACTATGATAATTAGCTACAACATTATATCCATTACGTGCAAATTCTATAGTCGCTGATCTTCCTATTCCTCTTGAACTTCCTGTAATTAAAACCGTTTTATTCAACGTTTATTCATCCTTTTTCAAACAATCTATTATTTCTCCTATAAACATTTTATGATAATCCTTTTTAGGATAATTTTTTTCTATTTCTTCTACTAAAAAATTTTGAGGGTTTATATTATCGGTATAAATTTTTTTGCAAACAAATACTAATTTACTTTGCTCAAAATAAGTATAGTCCTTTTCAAAAATTGGGACAAGCCCTGTCTCTTTTACCTTATCAACATCCCTGCCGGAAAACTTCCCACAATATTTTAATATATCTTTATCCTCACATCCCAAAAATGACAAGGTATAATAATCATTTTTTTCCATAAATTCAAAAGTATATCTTTGCGGTCTTATAAACGCAAAAGATACGTTTTTATTCCATAAAAATCCAAGTCCGCCCCAACTTACGGTCATAGTATTAAATTTTTCTTCATTTCCTGAAGTCACTAAAAGCCAATCCTTCGATATAGATTTAAACGGATTTAAATCCAGAGTATCAACACTTACACTGTTAAACAACATCTAACCACCGTCTTTCTAATTATTACATATAATAATATGATCATACTTTAAATTTAAATTCAAGATTTTTTTAAAAACACATATCCTCTCTAAAAACCATATACATCATCAAATAGCAACTTAAAATTAAAAGTGAAAAATTATACTTTGAATCTAAAAGAATAATAAATCCTAAAATTGATATTGGTACTAAAAATAAAATCGATATTATCTGAGAAATCAAAACTGTATTTTTTATATCAAATTTTTTATTAAGTGCTAAAAGCAAAATTTGTCCACCGTCCAGTACGGATATTGGGAGTAAATTTAAAATTCCGATACAAATATTTATATAAGAAAAAATTATAAAAAAATCATCTTTAAAAATTAAATATAAACCTAAAAATAAAATAGAAATTAAAAAATTTGTCAAAGACCCCCCGATAAGAACCAAAATATTCTCTCGCATAGACAAAGTTCTTCTGGATTTATCAACAATATCAACATTAAAAAAACCTATATTTATTTTACATATACTTGATCTATCTATAATTATCATCATAATTATGTGACCAAGCTCATGTATAAAACTTGATAAAATGCTCATACTTAAACTCAAGGAATTTCCCAATACGGCAATCATAGAAAGAAAAGCTATAAAATAAAAATTTACGTATATTTTTATATTTAATAATTTAAATTCTATATTCAAGCATCTCCACAAACTATTAAATCATTATAAATCTGCTGAGCAGCTTTCTTCCCTGCACTCATGGCCAAAATAACCGTAGCTGCGCCCGTTACAATATCTCCTCCGGCATAAACGTATTTTTTAGACGTTCTAAAGTCATTTTCCGAATTATTTACGATAATACGTCCTGAAAAGTCGCACTTAATTTCATCAGTAGTACTTTTTATTATTGTATTTGGCATATTCCCAATTGCAACTATTATAAAATCACATTTTAAAAGATTACCCAAGTTAGAAATAGGAATCGAATTATCAACGTATTCAATGCCCTCGACTTTTTTATCCCCAACTATTTTAGTGGGTTTGCCGGAAAACACAAAATTTATTCCTTCGCTTTTAGCATGTAAAACTTCTTCTTTTCTTGCCGGCATATCTTCTTCTTTTCTTCTGTATAGAACAGTAACATTACTATTTTTTAATCGCTTTGCACACCTTGCGACATCCATAGCTACGTTACCTCCACCGATAACTACTATGTCTTTTGCTTTAGGCATAGGAGTATCATAGCCGTCAATATTTGCATACATAAGATTTATTCTTGTCAAAAACTCATTAGCACAGCAAACTCCCGGAAGTTTTTCCCCAGGTATACCCATAAATTTTGGAAGTCCGGCCCCACAAGCTATATATACTGCTCTATATCCACTTTCAAACAAATCGTCAATAGACAGCGTCTTACCTATAACAATGTTAGTAACTATATTCACACCTAATCTTCTTATTTTTTCTATCTCGCCTTCAAGTATTTTTTGAGGCAACCTAAATTTAGGTATGCCATAAGTTAAAACTCCCCCTATTTTATGAAGTGCCTCATATATTGTAACTTCAAAACCCAATTTTAAAAGTTCTCCGGCACAAACGAGACCCGAAGGTCCTGATCCAACCACCGCGACTTTCATACCAAGAGACTTAACTTTTCCATTTTCTTTACATATTTCTTCGTTATGATTATCAGCAACATATCTTTCAAGTTTACCAATTGAAACGGGTCTTCCTTTTTTTCCTCTTACACACCTCATCTGGCACTGTTTTTTTTGAGGACAAACCCTACCGCAAATGGCCGGTAATAAATTATATTTCGTAATAATTCTATAAGAAGAGGGTATATCATCATTTAAAATTTCTTTTATAAATTCAGGAATTTCAATTTTCACAGGACATCCTGATACGCAAGGTTTATGTTTACAGCTTAAACATCTTTTAGATTCGTTTATTGCTTCCTGTTTAGTAAAACCTTTTTCAACTTCATCAAAATTTAAATCTATATTTTTACTATTATTTCCTAATATCTTTCTCACCTCTTTTTAGTAAATTACATAATTTATCCATAGATTTTTTCTCTTCTAAACGATACATGGCATTTCTTTTAGATACCTCGTCAAAATCAACTGCATGGCCGTCAAATTCAGGGCCATCTATACATGCAAATTTTTCTTCTCCCCCTACTGTTAGTCTACATCCTCCACACATTCCCGTACCGTCAATCATAATAGGGTTCATGCTTACTATTGTTTTTTTACCAAATTTTTTTGTAATCTCACAAACCGCTTTCATCATAGGTATAGGTCCGACGGCTATTACCAGATGGACATTATTGTTATGTAAATACTCAGTTAAAGCGTCTGTAACCAAACCCTTGTTTCCATTTGAACCATCGTCTGTAACTATACATAAATTTTCATCTATTTCCCGCATCTCTTTTTCTAAAATTATAAGATCTTTATTTCTAAATCCGGCAATTATACTTACAGTACAATTATTTTTCAAATACTCTTTAGCTTGAAAATAAACAATAGCGCTTCCTACTCCTCCACAAACAATTACAATATTTTCGTTTTTATTAATTTGTGAAGGTACTCCTAAAGGTCCGACTATATTTTTTATAAAGTCCCCTTCATTTTTAAGATCAAGTTTTATAGTCGAAGCACCTATTTTCTGGTATATAAAACTTATACATCCATTTAATTTATCTGCATCAAATATAGTCAGGGGTATTCTTTCAGCATATTCATCGCTCATTATTATTATAAATTGTCCGGCTTTTGCGGATTTTGAAATTAAAGGCGCGAATACAGTCATTTTACAAACATCTTTATTAAGAACATCTTTTTTTAATATTTCAAACATATAATTTTCCTCTTTAAAATAAAATTATATACTTTCTTTTCCAAATAATAAACTAAACAGCCAATCTCTAAATATTTCAAAAACTTCAACAACTTTGAACTTAATTTTATATTTTTCTCCACCCTCAACTATATCCACCTGACGGGGAGTAAGTACTTCATCAACTTGCTGCTCTTGCGTTTTTTCAGCTGCCGGTAAACACAAAGGAGGGAACATCACGCACCACCAATTTTTACCCTTTCCTTCCCCAATAACTATCCTTAAGGCATCATACCTTCCAGCCGGTAGAGTTATTTTATCATAATTCCTTATACCAAAATAGGTATTTGTAAGATAAGTATTAACGCTATATTTAAATCCATTTTTCAAAATCTCATCTCTTGCAATACTATTTATACCGTCTATGTTTTCTTGTATCAATTTTCTTGCAATATCTATATTATTAGTATCTTGGTCAAAATATTCACTGCAATCTTTTAGGATTCTGTCTCTTACCTTTAATTTGAGCTCCTGGTCTTCTTTTAAATCTGAGTTAGCTATAATATGTAGCCTTAAAACCTTGTCCTTTATACTATCACATTGACCGGAAAAGCCCATAAAAGAAAAAAGTACAGACAATATAAATCCACAAAACAAAGATTTTTCAAATATACTAAATTTAAAATCAGATATATAAATACTTTTCATTTCAAAACTCCCCAAAACTATTTTTCGTCTCTAAACAGATTTTGGGGTAAGTTTCACTTTTTTATTCAAATATTTTTTATTTTTATAATATTTTTACTCCATAATCTAAAGGTCTGCATAAAAATGTTTCTTTATATTCCGCCTTTATACTTTCAAAACACCTTTTCGCTACAATTTCATCATCAAAAATTCCATAAACAGACGGTCCGCTTCCGCTCATACAAGCATTTAACGCTCCCATATTTACCAAAAAATCTTTTATATAATTTATTTCCTTTCTTTGTACACCAGACAAACTCTTTTCTAAATCATTAAATAAATTTTCGGCAATAAGTTTAGCGTCATTTCTTTCTATACCAACTAAAATATTATCTATCTTGTCATTTTTTTCCGAGCCATGACAAAGATCAATCTTATCATAAGCATCCTTTGTGGAAATACTAATCTTCGGCTTTACTATCAAAACAATATATTTAGTGCAACTATTAATCCTTTCTAAATCAGTACCTGTACCTATGGCCCTCATGGTACCGCCTCTAATGCAAAATGGTACGTCAGCTCCAAGGTCCTTGCCTATGCCGGTTAGCTCATCAATACTTAAATCAGTATTCAACATATTATCCAGGCCAACCAGTACTGCCGCCGCATTACCACTTCCACCGGCTAGTCCTGCACAAACAGGTATATTTTTTTCTATATTTACGTCTATAAAAATATCTTGCATATTTACGTATTCTAAAAATTTTTTAGCAGCCTTACAGGCTATATTGTCTTCCTCCTTACAATCTAATTCTTTATTACAAAAAACTCTTATTCCCAGACGCTGATTTTTTTTCAAAGTAATAAAATCACATAAATCCAAAGTTTGCATGATCATATCCACATTATGGTAACCATCATGTCTCTTGCTTAAAACCCCTAAACCTAAATTTATTTTCGCACCAGACTTTAGTTTAACAACTTCTTTCATCGACTCAATCCTTAAATAAAATATTATTTTTATTATAATAAAAATCCTGTCCTCATAATAGATAAAGATATATTTTTGACAAACATCAAAAAAACTATTGATTATAAATTTAATATTAGTTATAATTCAAACGATATTCAAGGTGAAGGTGTTTAAAAAATGAATAAAATAGCTGAAGAGGCTCTTACCAAAATCTATAATGATCCAGAGCTTAGAGAAAAATTTATATGTCAAAATACTTTAGAGTCAATGTACGGATACTGCAGTTCAATATTAGGAGGATATACTAAAGAAGAATTCCGTAAATTTATAAGTGAAATGTATGAATACGCCACTCAAAAGCATTCCAACCAAATATAACTATACTAAATAAAATTTTTAAAAGTAGTCATTTAATTAAATGGCTACTTTTTTAGTATAAAATTATAAATAAAATTTTATCTTACTTTATAAATTTTACAATTTTAATTTAATAATATTTACGATGATTAACTTTGCCTTAAAACATATATTTGATATTATGCATAAATTTCGATAATAATAATATGAAATTACTATATTTAATATTGCAAATGCCAAAAAAATTTGTTATAATATGAGAAATTTTTATGAAAGGATGTTAACGCTATGGATAAAGTTGAAAAAGTATTTACCTTGATTTATAATGATTCTAAATTAAAAGAGGAGTTGATAAAAAAGCAAACTATAGATGAAATGTATGAATATTGTACATCAATCTCCAGTGGATATACCAAAGAAGAATTTAACAATTTTGTAAATAAAATGTGTCAATATGTCAAAGATGAATTAATAGCTAATAACTTATCTATCTCAGACGACGATATAAAGAAAGTATCAGGAGGAGCACAGTTGAAAAATAAAGCTATATCTAGCTTATTAGCGGCCATGACTATTTCTACGCCCTTAGTAGGAGCAGCAAGCAATGATCAAAAAAATACTGGTGTGCCTGTGGAAAATAAAGTAAGTATTACACAAAAAATTAAAAATTTTGTGTCCAAAAATCCCATAAAAGCCGGAACAACTGCTGTAGGGATTTCCACCATGGTAATATTAGGTGTAACGTTGCATAAAAAGAACAAACAAGAAAAGAAAGCTACAGAAGAAAAAAGAAAAGCAGAAGAAAGAAGAAAAGCAGAAGAAAGAAGAAAAGCAGAAGAAGAAAGAAGCGCTCAAGAAGAAGCTGATAGACAAAATCGCCTTGAACTATATAAAAGTATTGATAGTGCAATAAGTAATTTAGAAAATGAAATAACTGCTCAACAAGAGCTATTAGCTCCTGCACTCATTAAATTGCAAAATCCAGAAGAAGTTACAGATGAAAATATTTCAGCGGCTAAAAAGGCTTTAGACATATTCAGCACATTTATCACAACCTCTAACACGCGTATGAACGATATTAGAAAATTTATAGGAAAAATGTCATCTGGTAAAGATAAGGATACTTTACAAAACAAGTATGATGCGTTGCATAAACGAATCCTTAACGTCTGGTTAGAATTTGATCAGATGAAAAAAGTTGTTAATGAAAAGAATACGGAAAAAATAAAAAATTTTAAAAATATTTTAGGTCGTCCCAAAATATAATAAAACTAAGAAAAAGGTTTCATATTAAAATTATATAAGTTAGTCCTAATAACATCTGAATGAATATCAATATTCAGATGTTTTTTTATTGTATCCAGAACTAAAAATGGATTTACATTAAAATTATTCCCGACCGGTAAAATTAAACTTAGCGTTATAAAGTCGTCTACACATTTAATGTCTTGATAGTAAATGTAATCCTTTAAATTAAAAATAATGTTTTTAGTTTTTGTTTTTTTGCATACCTCTATATTTTCCATCTGGAAAATAAATTTGAGTACCTTTAATATAAAAACACTTGATATAAATCTAAACTTAATAAGTGCAAAAGTAATATCTGAGGTTTCCATAATTGGAATTCCTACGTCTATAACTCGAATACCGTTTGGTAAAAATTCGTTTAGTTTATTTTTTACGTACTTTAAATCTATACTTTCGTCTATTAATTTAATATCAAAAAATTCGTTCATCCCTGAAACCCCCAAAGGGAGAGACAAAGCAAACTCTATAAAGGGGTGAGAGTTAAATCCTTCGGTATACCATACGGGAAGTTTAGATTTAAATATAGACCTAGATATACATCTATTAAGATCTAAATGAGAAATATATTTAGAAAATCCGGATTTTTCAAATCTTACTCTTACTTTTTTCAAAGCATACACCTCCACCGAAACAAGATGCCCCACAATGTAAACACCTTTCCCTACAATTAGGCGACGTAATACTATATAGAGATTTTTTTAACTCTCCTATAAAATATTCTTTCCTTACACCAATATCAATATGATCCCATGGCAGTATCTCATTAATATTTCTTTTTCTGTTAGCATAAAAATGAGGATTAATTTCGCACTGATTAAATACTTCTAACCACTTATCAAAATTGAAGCACTCCGTCCAGCTATCGAACTTAATTCCCATCTCAAAAGCCTTATATAAAACCTTACATAATCTTCTATCACCCCTGGCGAAAACAGCTTCTAAAAAACTTGTATAAGGATCGTGCCAATTTAATAATATGTTTCTGCTTTTATTAATACCTTTTAAAAAATTTTGTTTTTCTTTAATTTTATCTATAGTATCCTGCGATTCCCACTGAAACGGAGTAAATGCCTTAGGAACAAATGATGACACACTAACACTTATTCTCAATCTCCCAACCCTTGAAGGACATTGTTTATACGTACCTATAATTTTATTTGCTAAATTAATAATACCCTCTATATCACTATACTCTTCGGTTGGAAGCCCTATCATAAAGTAAAGTTTTACGCTATTCCATCCATCTTCAAATGCCATCTTACAAGTATCAATTAATTCTTGCTCGGTAACATTTTTATTAATTGCATCTCTAAGTCTTTGGGATCCCGCTTCAGGAGCAAATGTAAGTCCACTTTTTCTTACGCTTTTAAGTTTTGATGTTATTTCCTTTGAAAATCCATCTACCCTCAAAGAAGGAAGCGATATACTTACACGATCTTCATTTGACCAATCACTTAATTTACACAATAACTCATTAATTTTAGTATAATCACTGGAACTTAAAGAAGACAAAGAAATTTCATCATATCCTGTTCTTTGACAAAGATCATAAGATTGTTTATTAATAGTCTCAACGTCTTTTTCCCTCGTGGGTCTATAAATGAACCCTGCCTGACAAAATCTACATCCTCTTATACATCCTCTAAATATTTCGGATACCGCCCTATTATGTACAACATCTATAAGAGGAACAACAAACTTATCTGGGTAATAGCATTTATTTAAATCTTTTATAATTCTTTTCTTTATTCTCGTCGGTACGCCTTCTACATTAGGCATAAAGGACCTTATAGTGCCATCCTCATTATAAGATACGTTATAAAATTTCGGCACATAAATACCCTCGATTTTAGAGGCTCTAAGAAGAAAATCATTTTTGGTTTCGTCAAGGTTTTTGGACTCTCGATAAGCATCCATCAGCTCCAAAAGTACTTCTTCTCCCTCGCCCATTACAAAAATATCTATAAAATCCGCAAGTGGTTCGGGATTATAACTGCATGGTCCTCCGGCAACTACGATTTGTTTAAGTTCGTGTCTCTGAGAAGAATATAGCGGAATTCCCGCAAGATTTAACATATTTAAAATATTTGTAAAGCTAAGTTCATACTGAAGGGTAAACCCTATAAAGTCAAAATCTGTTATAGGTTCCCCACTTTCAAGACCATATAATTTTATATCGTTTTTTTCCATTTGAGTTTGCATATCAACCCATGGAGCAAAAACTCGTTCACACCATATATCGTCTTCCTCATTTAAAAGACTATATAAAATTTTCATTCCCAAATGAGACATACCAACTTCATAAACATCAGGGAAACAAAACGCAAACCTTATCCTTATATCCTCAAGGTCTTTAACTGAGCTATTTAATTCCTGCCCTATATACCTTCCCGGTTTTTGGACTTTAAGCAAAAATTCCTCTATCTTCTTATTAATCATATAATTGTCTCTCTATCTCAGTCATTAAAAACTAATCTTTAGGTTTCATCGTCGGGAACATAATTACGTCTCTGATAGATGCACTGTCAGTAAGAAGCATTACAAGCCTGTCTATACCTATTCCCAGACCCCCGGTTGGCGCCATACCATATTCAAGTGCAGTAATAAAGTCTTCATCTATCATATTAGCCTCATCATTACCATTGTCTCTTAGCTTCATTTGATGATTAAATCTTTCTCTTTGATCTATTGGATCATTAAGCTCTGAATAAGCATTGGCAAGTTCCCTTTTAGTAATAAAAAGTTCAAATCTCTCTACAAGCTCCGGAACGTCCTTTTTACGCTTCGTAAGAGGAGAAACTTCTACTGGATAATCATATATAAAAGTTGGATCAATTAAATTTTCTTCTACTTTTTCTTCAAATACTAAATTTAAAATGTCTCCCCACGTATCTAGGCCATTTATATCCAGTCCTAAATTTTTTGCTTCTAGAGCAGCCCTATCTTTATTACCTATGAATTCTCCAAAATCTACACCTGTATACTTTTTAACCGCCTGAGTCATCGTCATGCGATTAAACGGTTTAAATAAGTCTATTTCAATACCTTGATAGACTATTTTACCTTCTATGCAAATAGCCTTAGCGCACTCCCTGATAATATTTTCCGTTATATCCATCATATCATTATAATCAGCGTAAGCCTCATAAAGCTCTATAGTCGTAAATTCGGGATTATGTTTTACTGACATCCCCTCATTCCTAAAAAGTCTTCCTATCTCATATACTTTTTCCATTCCGCCTACAATGAGTCTTTTAAGATAAAGCTCTGGAGCTATCCTCAAATATAAATCTAAATCTAAAGTATTATGATGAGTAATAAAAGGTTTAGCGGCGGCTCCACCGGCTATAACATTTAAAACCGGCGTTTCCACTTCAATATATCCCAAGCTATCCAAATAGTTTCTAATAGCTTTTATTATTTTACTTCTCTTTATAAATGTATTCTTTACATCCGGATTTACTATAAGGTCCAAATATCTTTGTCTATATCTAGTGTCAGTATCCTTAAGACCATGAAATTTCTCAGGTAAAGGAAGAAGAGATTTTGAAAGTAATTCAAGCTCTTTGGCATGTACAGATATTTCACCGCGTCTCGTCTTAAATACGAATCCCTTAATACCTACAATATCTCCTATATCCCACGTTTCTTTCATCTTCTCATAAAATTCACCAGTTACGTCGTCTATCTTCACGTATATCTGAATGTTCCCTAAAGAATCGCTAACGTCCAGAAATGACGCCTTTCCCATATCTCTCCAACTCATAATTCTACCTGCTATAGAGACATCTTGTCCGTCAAACTTTTCAAAGTTCTCTTTTATATTAACAGAATAATTGTCTTTATAATATTTCGTGACCTCAAACGGATCTTCTTTTACGCTTTTTAATTTTGAAAGTTTGTCTCGTCTAATTTTTAAGATTTCTTTGATATCTTCTTCATTTCCCAAGCCATTCATATTTTCATTATCAGACATAAAATTTCATCCTCCCATATAAAAACCGGGAAGAGCAAAAACAGAGCTCTGCCCGAATATACTAATTTAAATTTATAAAATTATTTTGATATTTCTACGATCTCATATTTGCATACTCCAGACGGAGTCTTTATATTTA
This sequence comes from uncultured Eubacteriales bacterium, assembly GCA_948762645.1. Lineage (GTDB taxonomy): Bacteria > Bacillota > Clostridia > Oscillospirales > Acutalibacteraceae > CAQBRY01. The sequence continues at coordinate 20,657 of CAQBRY010000004.1, forward strand.
ACACATCTCCTACTTTATGACCAAGTAATCCTGCGCCAACAGGCGACTCATCGGAAATCTTTCCCTCCATAGGATTTGATTCATTTGATCCTACAATTCTATATTCAAAAGTACCGTCATACTCCTTATCATGAACTTTAACTTTCGATCCCACATGGATTATTTCCGTACTCAGCTCATGTTCGTCTATGATCTTTACGTTCTTAAGTATTCCCTCAATCTCCGCTATTCTGGATTCCATAATAGCTTGTTCATTTTTTGCTTCGTCATATTCACTGTTTTCAGAAAGGTCCCCAAACGAAAGGGCTACTTTGATTTTTTCAGCAACTTCTTTTCTTTTAACGGTTTTTAAATTTTCAAGTTCACTTTCTAGATTTTTTAGACCCTCTTCAGTCAGCAATATTTCTTTTGACAAATTTATACCACCTTTGTTACTATATAAAATATTAAATATCTAAAATTATATGCTAGACTTAAATACATGTCAAATATTCAAAATTATATGTCTTTTTGTCTGAAATTCAGTTGATGTTTTTTATTTTTTTGTTTATAATATAAAAAGAAACCAAATTTATAAGGAGGTAAAATATAATGGGACAAGAACTAAGACCGTTATCAGCAGCAAATAAAGATCTAACAGATAAAAAGAATCAGCTAAAAAAAGATCAAGACGATTTCAAAGCTATAAAGAAGAAATTAGAAACTGAAAAAACTAATCAAACTAGTTATGAAAAGAAATACAAAAAATTGGCAAAAGATCTGGAAAAATACCAAAACGACTGTCGAAAGAAAAACAAAAAGGTAACAGAAAATGATCAAAAAATAAAAAAGTTTAATGATGGCCTAACACAATTAAATGATAGTATTGCCAACAGTGAAAAATCAATATCACAATATCAAACAACAATTAACAATTTACAACCTAAAATTAGCAAAGGTCAACAAGGTGTTAAAGATTTAGAGAATGAGCTTCAGAACCTAAAAAATAAACTGAGCGAGAATAGAAAAAAAGTTAAAGAAGTATCAAATAGTCATATTCGTATTATTAAAGAACTATGCCAATCGAATGCAAAGTTCTCGTACCCAATGGAAATCGCAGTTAAAGCATTTTTAGGAAATACAAATCTGTTTGAGGCAAAGAATAGTTTTGAAAGTTCACTTAGTTTATTTAAAGAAAGGTGCCAAAATATGAAAGCAGACGACCTTGGTACCATAGAAAATGCCAATGAAAGTATGCAAACCACAACCAGTAACTGTAGTAATTTTATCAGAACGTTAGCCGCTGAGTTTAAGAGTGCTAAAGAGTTGGCTGCAAAAGGTGATAAAGACAAATTTATTGAACAACAAAATGCATATAATAATTTTCAAAAGATTATGCAAAATACTGATTTCAACAAAACAGCAGACATGGAAAAAATAAGAACACAATTGGCTGCTCTAGAACAAGCCCAAAAACAAATTGAAATAATCGAAGGATAAAAATAATTTATGCCAAACACGTTAATCATAGGAAGAAACTGCGTAAAAGAAGCTATAAATTCAAATAAAAACATAGAACATATATTAATATCAAATGGAGAACTCTCCGGAAGCATACACCAAATTGTAGCTAAGGCTAAAGAAAAAAAAATCGTTATTAAAAAGGTGGACAGAAAAAAACTTGACACTCTATCCGGAGGAGAAATACATCAGGGTATAATAGCCGTATCGTCACCCATGGCATACAGTGATATCTCTGATATATTGGAAACAGCGGAAAATAAAAATGAAAATCCTATAATTTTAATATTAGACGGAATAGAAGATCCACACAATTTAGGGGCTATAATAAGGTCCGCAGAATGTATGGGGGTACATGGAATTGTACTCCCTAAAAGGCGTTGTGCCACTGTAGGATTCACAGTGCAAAAAACTTCAGCTGGGGCCACTGAACATATTAATATTGTAAAAGTAAATAATATTGCAAATACTATAGATCATCTCAAAAAATTAGGATTTTGGATTTACTGTGCCGATGCAAAAGGTGACACTTGTTTTAAACAAGATTACTCAGGGAAAACTGCTATTATAATAGGATCTGAAGGAAATGGGGTAAGCAGACTTTCAAAAGAAAAATGTGACTTTCTAATTAAGATACCGATGTTTGGAAAAATAAATTCACTTAATGCATCTGTAGCCGCCGGTATAATAACTTACGAGGTAATGCGTCAAAGAATAAAAAAGGCAGGTATTTAAAGTAAAAAATGATAATGATGGCAATAGATTTAGGATTGTCCAGAACCGGTCTTGCTGCATGTGACAAACAAGAACTTATATCTTATCCTCTAGAAACAATTAAAGAAAAAAACTTTGATAAGTTATGTTTAAAGATTGTAGAAAAAATAAAAGAAATAAAAGCCCAATTAATAGTAATAGGATTACCCAAAAATATGGACGGATCAGAAGGAGAAAGTGCAAAAAGATCCGTAAAATTTCGAGATGAATTAAAGAAATATTTAGATATTAATATAGTCCTCTGGGATGAAAGAAAAACCACTTCCATGGCAACCACCTATCTGAATATAACAAATACAAGAGGTAAAAAACGAAAAAATATAATAGATACCGTATCGGCAACTATTATATTAGAAGACTATATTAAATTTAAAAAATCTTTATATAATAATAAATAAAAAATTTGTTTTTTAAATAATCACAAAAGTCTTCCACATCTTCATACATTCTTTTAAGTAAGCAAAAAGATTACCGAATTTGTCCACCTTTACTAAGCAGAAAAAGAATATACTTTATAATCGTCTTTAATCAGATTAAATTTATCATATATATTTTTCATTACATATATGTTTTTTGCAGAATCTATAAATATAGCTTCTGCTCCATAATGATTTAAAATTTTAAAACTAGTCTCTTTATCAGCTATGCAACAAACTTTTGAAAGTGCACTAGCAATAATGGGGTCAGAATAAAACACTGTGGCAGATAAAATATTACTTTTTGGAAGTAATCCGTTTGTGGGATTGATGGCCTTATTTATTTTTTCACCGTTAAAAAATATTTTATCTGAACTACCACCAAACGTAGATATATATCCATCTCTTACCTTTATATTTCCAATATTAATATCATTATCAAATGGATCCTTTAAAGATATTTTCCAAAATTGTTGGTCAGGCTTTTCTCCATATAGACCCGTAACATTACCTACAGATATAATACCATAATTTATATCCGAATCTTTATAAACGCGAATAGCATTTTTGCACAACACTCCATTAAAAAGATTCTTTAAACTGATTAAAGAAAATTCATCATCCAATTTGACTCTATCAAGATTATGATTAATATTTACTAAATTATAATCTACATGTTTTAATGCGTCATTTATTTCCACATCAGACGGAGTTCGGACTTGATTATCTTCAAAACCCCATAATTTAAATAAAGGTAAAAAAGTAATATCAAAAATACCATTACTATTTTTAGATACGTTGTGTGCTTTATCTAGTATATCAATAGTATTTTTGTCTACTTTAATCCATTTTGTACCTGCTCCTGAATTTATCTTGTCTACATCAGATCCGTCTACATCATAAGATAAACTATCTTCAAGCTTTAGAAAATTTTCTTTTACCTTTTTAAATACCTCCTGAGTATGTCTTCCATAAACAGATTGATGGATGGATCTCCCGGATACTATACTATTGTCTGTTGACTCTTTATAATTTCTTACTGCAAAAGTATATATACATATTACCAGTACTATAATAATTGCCAATAAAAAAATCAGAGGAGCATATACCTTAATACCAATTGATCTAGCCTTATTTACCAATAAATATCTCCTCCTAAATTATTATAAAAATATATCAATTACTCAAATAAGATTTTATTAATTCCTTAAGGAGTTCATCCCTATCAATTTTAGTTATTAAACTTCTAGCATTATTATATTTAGTGATATAAGTAGGATCTTCCGTAAGTAAATAACCTACTATTTGATTAATAGCACTATATCCTTTTTCTATTAGTGCATCATAAACGATCGTAAGAGTTTTTCTTATACTTGTCTCTTTATCAGTAGGTATTGGAAAAGTCATAGTCTCATCATACATATATATTCACCCCGTACGCTTTATAATATAACAATTTTATAAATAATTCAACTAAAAAAATATAAAAATTGGAGATATATTAACACATCTCCAATTCTATTACTTTACCGCATTACCAAATATCTTTTTGTTTTTTAAGTCATTACGGTTCATTCCCCACGTTTTTATTAATGCTTCAAACTCCGGCATAGTTTTACACTTTTCAACCTTACCAATTATTATACCAGGACTTTTCTTCCACAAAAAAGTGTCACTAAGAAGTCCCTTACACTTTTGCAGGTCTTTTTCAGTAGCTTTTTGGGTATACCAAATTTCAAAATTCTTTTTATATTTTAGTAATTTATTAGTAGTATATTCTAGAATCAAGCCATTATATTTTTCTTTCTCTTTATTCAAATTGCTAATAGCATCCTCCGCACAATACAAAGCACTTAGAACTTCTACAGTTCTACACATAACCAATGCACATATAATTAATTTGTCTCTGTGATAATTCCTTTTATTCAGTATTAATGGCTTCTTTTGCAATTTTTTAAAATTTCCTCGTTGCTCATCAACTTGCCCTTTACAAGGATCTACGATACATGACCCATTTGACAAAGGACCCTTTATATGTTCGAAATAGAAGTCGCTAATTTTGTCGTACTTACCTGCTCCTATCTTATCAACTTCCTTTGCAAAAGCAAGGAAGTCCGCGCCTTCGGATTTACAATCATTTAAATATTTCTTTACTTTAATCACAAGCTTATCAAAATAATCAAACAGATTATTCAAGTCGTCCTTCTTAATGCTACTATAATTATCGCAGATTTCTTTCCTAAGTATGGCTTTTAGGCTTGTTGATCTTTTAGCACGGGCATATTCCCTGTTATAATACTTTCGTTCAATCTGTGAAAAAGTCAAATATCCTTTACCTAACTTTTCGTTTGCTTTTTCTATTTCTGACGCAGTAGTCGGAGCTTCACTTGCTCCCTCCTTTATATTACTAAGATAATCCAAATTGCTATTCTTCACTTTAACAGTATTACTTTTTCTACCTCTTATTTCCATATGCTTCATCTCCTTTGTAATATATATATATATATATATTACAAAAAAATATAGATAAATTCAATATATTTTTATAAATAATTCAACTATAAAAATTAGAGATATATTAATACATCTCCAGCTCTATTACTTTACCGCATTACCAAATATCTTTTTATTTTTTAAGTCATTACGTTTCATTCCCCATTTTGCAATTAATGCTTCGAAGTCCTCCATAGTTTTACATTTGTTAATCTTATCAATCAACACTCTGGGACTTTTCTTCCATAAAAAAGTGTCACTAAGATTTCCTCTATACTTTTTCAAGTCGTTTTCAGTAGCTTTTTTTGTATACCACTCGGTAAAATTCATTTTATATTTTTCCAATTTTGATTTATCAGTCTTTTTTGATCTAAGAAATTTTGTTGCTTCCTCACAAGCACTCTGGATTTTTTCACTCACATTTGCAATTTCTTGATCAAAATTTTCTATATTTTCCTTTAGTCGTCCATTAACATCTGTTAAGTCAGATATAAATTCCTTGCATTCTTTCATAAACCCGTCTTTTTTTCTTCTGTATTCTTTTAAGTCTTTTGGTAAAATTTTATGTTTCTTACTATCATCACATATAGTTTGATAATTATTATTCAATGTCCGGGCTCGTTCTGCATAGTCATCAACTAATACATTGAAAGAGAGACATAAATTCTGAACTTTGTCTGTAAAAAGTCTCAAGTCAATTGATTTGACTAAATCTTTTTTATTGCTGCTTTCAAAAAACTCGGGAAAGCTTGAACCTAAATTTTTACAATTTCTATTGATAACTATAATTAGATTATTAAGATCTGATTTCTTACTTCTACTATTTGTTTCCTTTTTTTTAATTTCTTCCATATTTTTTTTAAACGTCTCATACTGGGTTGAAAAATTTTCATACGTAGATTTAATTTGTTTTAAATTAATTTTTTCTTTTTCTTTCGAAGTTACAGGAGCCTCACTTGCTCCCTTCTTTATATTACTAAGATAATCAAAATTGTTAACCTTTACTTTAACAGAATTACTCCTTTTTTTACCGCTTATTGCCATATTCCACATCCCCCTTTGCAATATATATATATATATAACAAAAAATAAAGAAAAAATCAATATGTTTTATATAATATTTTTTAAAGCATCTATGCCCAAAAAATAACTGTTTTTTCCAAACCCAGTTATTTGTCCGACACATACACTAGCTATCACAGACTTAGATCTGAATTCCTCTCTTGTATATATATTCGACATATGAACTTCTACAAAAGGTATCCTTATGGCAGAAATAGCATCTCTCAGACAATAACTATAATGCGCCAAAGCACCTGCATTAATGATCCCTCCTGAAATATCATCCCTTACTTCTTGAATTTTGTCTATTAGGGCACCTTCAAAATTTGTCTGGAAAACCTCACAAGATAATCCCGCACTGTCTGCATATTCTATTATTTGGCACTTTATTTTATCTGCAGTTTCCTCACCATATATTCCTTTTTCTCTAATTCCTGTCATATTAAGATTTGGTCCCAATAATACTACTATATTTTTTCTTTTCAACAAAATCACCAACTATCAACGTAATTATTTATTATCAAAATCTTTATTTTTTTTAAGATTTTTTCGTATGGGTTTTTCGACCCATCTTTTGACTTTAGATATCAAACTTTTTTTAACACCGACAGGGTCAACTAATATAGATTTTATTCCATATATATTCGCTCCTAAAATATCAGTAAAAATTTGGTCGCCTATCAAAATACATTTATCTTTGTTGCAAGAAACTATATTTAAAGCTCTGATTATACCTAAAGGTGTAGGCTTAAAACTAGAATATATAAATGGCAAGTTTAGTCTTTTAGCAATAAACTGTACTCTGCTTTTATAATTATTGGAAACAAGAACTACCTTTATATTATTAGCTAGAATTTCTCCAAGCCACGATCTAAATCCAGGAATCAACTTAGGTGAATCATGCTGTGCTATAGTATCGTCTATATCCAGCAAAATACACTCTATATTATTTCTCTTAAAAAAACATATTTCTATATCAATAATTTTTTCATAATAAAAACCGGGATTAAAAAGACTCATATTATTTTATTCCCCAATAAACAATGATAATAGTAGAAAACTATGCAAATATACAAATATAGTGGCTATTAAATTAGCCACTACAAAACTTAAAAGTAATTACTTTTTTTTCTATTTTTCTTTCTTGCCTCTTTAGATTTCTTCTTTCTCTTTACAGAGGGCTTATCATAAGCTTCCCTTTTTCTTACTTCTGATATAACTCCAGAACTTTGTCTTTTGAAACGTCTAAGGGCGCTATCCAAAGATTCATTCTTACCAACTATAACTTTATCAGATTTGAAGGAACCGTCGCTGTCTTTCGGTTTGTTTTCTGATTGTACAGGCTTTGGCACCGCGGTTTGATTTTCATTATTTCCCTGATCGTTATTTTCATTTAACTGAGCAGTGACTTTATCTTGTATCTCATTCGTTGAGGATTCATTATTCGACATTATTTTCCCTCCTATCCAATAAAAACTAGCGAGTATAAATTTTTATATTATACGATATGCATTATACCTTAAAAAATCAAATATTGTCAATACTATATAATTTTTAAAATATAAAAGTGACCACTAATTACTTAGCTTTATAAAAATCATATTTTATTAAAACTTCCTAAAACATTCTCAATTTTATGTCTAACTACTTCCTTTATAGCTGATCTTGCATCTGTTAAATACTGCCTTGGATCGAAATGTTTAGGATGTAGTGATAAATGCTCTCTAATAGAAGCAGTCATAGCAAGACGAAGGTCTGAATCTACGTTTATTTTGCAAACTGCCATTTTAGAAGATTTTTTGAGCAAATCTTCAGGTACCCCAATAGCATCTTCAAGACTTCCTCCAAATTTATTTATTTTCTCTACTAAATTAGGCAAAACACTCGATGCTCCGTGAAGTACTATTGGAAACTGCGGTAATTTTTTCTGGATTTCTTTCAGTATATCAAACCTAAGCTCTACCTTATGCCCCGGCTTAAATTTATAAGCTCCATGGCTCGTACCTATTGCTATGGCCAAAGAATCCACACCTGTTTTATTTACAAAATCCTCAACTTGAGAAGGGTCTGTATAAGAAGAATCTTTTTCAGATACATTTACATCGTCTTCTATACCTGCAAGTTTTCCAAGTTCACCTTCTACAGTTACGTTATATTTATGAGCATAGTCTACAACTTTTTTTGTAACTTCAACGTTTTCGTCATAACTTAAACTCGACCCATCTATCATAACAGATGTAAATCCACCGTCTATACAGCTTTTACAAAGTTCAAAAGAATCTCCATGATCCAAATGAAGTGCTATAGGAATATTTGTTTCTTCAACGGCTGCTTCTACAAGCCTAACTAAATATTTATGTTTCGCATATTTTCTGGCCCCTGCGGAAACTTGTAAAATTACGGGGGATTTCATTTCTTCACAAGCCTCCGTTATACCTTGTATTATTTCCATGTTATTAACATTAAACGCGCCCACAGCATACCCTTCATTATAAGCTTTTTTTAGCATTTCCTTTGTATTTACCAGTCCCATTATACTATTCACTCCCAAATAAAAATACATATAATATCTATATCGAATATTATATGTATTATAAATTAAATTAAAAGTATATACTAGTTATTTCTTCTTCTCATAATAAATACCCATATTCCTGCTATTATGACTATCACCGGAAGAGCAACTGCAAAAACAATTCCCAAAATAGCACTGCTTTGAGCATTCATTCCAATAGACTGTCCTGTAAGGGATTTAGATTCTATATTTACTACTTCTTCTTTACGCCCTGCGATCAAACTTAAGAAATTTAAGAAATATGAAGAGTTATTAAGTGAACTTCTCGAAAGCATACCTGAATCTACGGCTGTAACTGATCCTACCAGTGTAAATGTAGATTTTTCATCAGAACCTTCTTTTTTCTCAGTCGATAAAACCATCGCCGGAATTGGTCCCTTAATTTTTGAATCACTAATATTCCATTTTTCATCGGCATCTTCTGGCATTACGCATGAAGACTCCGAAAATTCAAGAAGCGTTTCAACTTTTTCTTCATTTAATATTTTAATAGGTCTACTAATCGGTATCGCAACCGGTATTGACTGACTTTTGAGTTTTTCTGTATACGTCATGCTTACGTAATCCGTAAGTGTATTAAAGAAATTATTTGATGCAAATACCTTAGAAGGATCTGTTTCAAGAACTATTCCATGCTGGGCTTCGATTCCCCAGTCGCTAAGAAGTGAATTTAATTTTTCTGCATTACTCTGGTAAGGATTAATAAAACATATTATATTTTTTCCAAAATTACCTTTATTCTTCAAGTATTCCTTAATTTTGCTTAAAGCTTCATCATCAAAATCTCTTGCGGGAGCATATATAATAGACAAATTGGAATCTTCATCTATGTCATCTGTGAGAAGTGATTTAGAAACTACGTCATAATTATTATTTTTTAACATTCTTGTAAATGAGTCGGAAGACATCTCTTCAAAACCTGTAAGCATCGTAATTTTTATCTTTTCATCGCTTATAACTCCAATAATAGCCGAAGTCATAGTCTGCTCCGCCTTAGACGACGCTATATTCATCCCCATATATGACTGCTGAACATCAAAAATATCGTTTGCCGAAAGAATTTTATATCTTCCGTTGTCAACGCACTTTACAATTATACCATTATCACTAAGTTCATCTTCGCCATAAGAACTTTTAAGCCCCGGATTTTGTTCAAGGTCAGCATACTTTACACTTATTTTATCATTATACTTAGAATATTCGTTTATAACGCTATTAGCTTGAGAGAAGTAGTCTCCATTGGCAACAAAATTTTCCTGACTATTAAGCACTGTTATCTCAATTTGTTTGTCTAACTTAGATAAATAGTCTACAGAATCCTGAGTTAAACTAAAAGCCTTATTTTTAGTAATATCAAATTCTAAGGAAAATTTATCCGTACACATCTTCGCTGCAACATTAAGAAGTACTACCGTAACAACTGCTAAAATAGTTATGAACGTATATAAACCGTCATATCTAAATTTAGGATCCTTAAATTTACTCATAATTGATGATTTGTCTAATTTCATATTAATTTTCCCCCCTTAGTTCCATCTCTTTTTTTCTAAAACTCTAGTTGTCAAAAACAGGAAAAGCAAACATACGCTTAGGAAAAATACTATATCTGCTACATTTATAAGTCCTAACGTAAAACTCTTATAATGTTTAGAAAATGAAAGGTATGAAATTATTTCATGTAAAGTTTTATCAGTAAAAAATCCGGCTATACCATCCATTAAAAGTATAAGCAGCGATACAGCATAACTTGATATTGCCGATACAACTTGACTTTCTGTCAAAGAAGATAAAAATATCCCTACAGCTATTAAAGCAGCCCCCATTAAAAATAACCCCACAAAATTTCCTACTATCTCTATCCAATTAGGTACCGTATAATAAGCAATAATAATACCATAAACTAATGTTATGCCTATACCAACTGTATAAACGGCAAGAGCGGAAAAATATTTTCCAAGAACTATCGACCAAGAACTAATTGGAGCTGTAAACAAAGCTTGATCTGTTTTGGCTCTTTTTTCTTCACTGATTAACCTCATAGTAAGTATTGGCATCAAAAATACCGTTATCATAAGTAAATTGGCAAAAACTCCATTAAGACTCGCACTATCGGAAAAGAGGGAAGTAGCCCAAAAAAATATTCCACTAAAAAGATAAAGCACAGCTATAAAAATATATCCAACTATAGAATTAAAATATGAGGACATCTCTTTTTTAAATATCGCTATCATTACTGTCACTCCTTTGAACACTGGTATTCTCAGCAGTATTTTCTAAACTTTCGTCTGCATTATCATCATTCAGAACTTCTTTATCATTTAAAGATTCTTCTTGGCTGCCTTGTAAATCTTCTGCAGTTTCATTACATTCACCATTGATAACATTATCTTGCCTACTTGTAAGCTCAATAAATACGTCCTCTAAAGAAGGCTCCATTATATCAAATTTTATTATAGGCATATCGTTTTGAGCAAGAGCTTTAAACATTCCCCTTCTTATATCAAATCCCTTTTCAAAAGTTATAATATACTCGTATATATTATCACCTTTATGGGATATATCATTAATTTCAATTACTCCTTGCACTTCTTTTATGATTTCTTGTACTTTTTGAGTGTCCCCGTCCACTTGAGCTACAATTTTATCAGACATATGTGAAGTACCGGATAAAAGTTCCGCAGGATTATCCGCTACTATTCTTCCCTTATTAATAACTAAAATCCTACTGCATACAGCCTGAACTTCAGAAAGAATATGAGAAGAAAATATGACCGTATGATTTTTAGACAGACTCTTTATAAGGTTCCTTACACTTATAATTTGCTTTGGGTCAAGCCCAACGGTCGGCTCATCTAAAATTATAACCGGAGGATATCCAATAAGCGCTTGAGCAATACCGATTCTTTGCTTATATCCTTTAGATAATTTTTTAATAGTTCTATTATACACGTCTAATATGCCGACCTTTTCGCATATTTCATTTATATGCTGCTGTTTATTTAACCTTACCTTCTTAAGATCATACATAAAATTGAGATATCCTTTTACAGTCATATCCATATATAAAGGAGGTTGCTCAGGAAGATATCCTATTCTTGATTTTGCTTTTTTAGGTTCTCTGATGATATCAAATCCATCTATCAAAACGGTTCCTTTAGTAGGAGCAATATATCCTGTTATTATATTCATGGTAGTAGATTTTCCTGCTCCATTAGGTCCGAGAAATCCTAGTATCTCTCCTTCATTCACAGTAAAATTGATCTCATCTAAAGCTTTTTTACCCGCATAATATTTTTCTATTTTTTTTACTTCAATCACTATTAAAGACCCCTTCCTATATATAAATATATAAATAATCTCCCATATCGTTACTTTTAATAACATCCTATGGGAGAAAGAACTTAAAATGAAAACGGGCTTTAGTCGCTGGTATATGAAAGAAGCGCTAAATACCTTGCTCTTTTTATAGCAGTAGTAAGTACCCTTTGATGTCTGGCGCAGGTACCAGTAACTCTACGAGGAAGTATTTTAGATCTTTCGGACATAAATCTTCTTAACTTTGAAGCATCTTTATAATCGATTACCGCTCCTCTGTCCGTACAAAACTGGCACACTTTCTTACGTCTGCGTCCGCCTCTGTGATCTCTTCTATCTTGTCTTTCTGCTCTTTCCGGCTTATCTGACATTGTTTTATTTCCCTCCCTTTATCTAAATAATTAAGTTAAAAATTTTTTAAAAATTAAAATGGTAAATCATCATCAGACTGTATTTCCTGAAAATCACTGTCGCTTCCACTTATATAAGCTGCCTGACCTTCTGATTTACTATTATCCTCAAACTGACCAGAACTATTTGAACTATCTTTTTTAGATTCTACAAAGTGAACATTATTAGCAATAACTTCAAAAGCTTTTCTTTTATTTCCATCTTTGTCTTGATACGTTCTTGTCTGGATAGAACCTTCGATAGCTATTAGCTGACCTTTTTTAAAATATTTAGCAATAAACTCAGCAGTACTGCGCCATGCCACAATATCTATAAAATCTGTTTGTCTTTCTTCTCCTGATCTTGCAAAAGATCTTCCAACTGCTATATTAAAACTTGTAACGGGGATACTATTGGGAGTATGCCTAAGTTCCGGATCAACGGTAAGTCTACCTACCAATGCTACAACATTTAACATCTAAAAATTCACTTCCCTTTAGTCTTCCTTTTTTACAATTAATGATCTAAGTATTCCATCTGTAATCTTGCTTATACGGTCAAGTTCAGCTGGAAACTTTGCATCACTTTTAAAACTAAACAATATATAAATCCCTTCAGACTCCTTGTTAATTAAATAAGCAAGTTTACGTTTTCCCCACTTATCTACATTTTCAAGTATAGCCTCTTTCTCGATTAGTTCCTTAAATTTGTTAGTAATTCCCTCAATGGAATCCTCTGAAAGTTTAGAAGAAATAACGAGCATAAATTCATAAAAATGCTTAATTTCTGCCATAAACGCACCTCCTTTTGGACATTAGACTCTTATTGCATATAAGAGTAAGGATGTAATATCATTAATACATGATAAAAACATCCCACATTATACCATTTATAAAATTAAGAGTCAATGTTCAATATATTAGTTTTATAAATAACTACATATCAGAATTAAAAAATTTGCTTAATTATATTTTGAAATTTTAAATATTTTTATTGACTATATATATTATATATGTATAATAATTATAAAAGGAGATGATTGTTATGAATAAAGAAGAAGCAAAAAAATTTTTGGAAAACCACGGCTATAATGTTAAACAATTTCTTGGAGAAGGATCATTCAGTAAAGTTTTTAAATGTGCAAATCCGAAGAAGGAACTCGTTGCCGCTAAAGTTATTTGCGTAGAAGACGAACAACAAATTCAAAGGGAAATTAATACTGCCAAAGAAATAGAAGCAGCAAAACCTCTGGACTTTTCAAAGTATAAATTTGAATTTAGCCAAGCATTTAAACAACGTGCCAAAAACTATTATAAATACCTTAATGTTCCTACCGTAAAGGAATTTTCAGGTGGAACTTTTAATGTTGTCGTTGAAGCCCCCTTAGTCGACAGTGACACTTGGAAATCTATTATAGAAGGTCCAAATGAGGGAAAAGTTCCCTATGATAAATTTAAACAAGTGGCTAAAAGCGTACTAAAAGCACTTACTGTTCTGAATGCTCGAGGAATAGCTCATTTCGATATAAAACCCGAAAACATATATCAATGCACTTCCGCAAGCGGGATAACTAAATTTAGTTTGGGAGACTTCGGTCTTTCCGGAGAAACTATTGACCCCAAAACAGAGCAAGAAGAGTATCGCCGTAAAGGCTCTCCCGCTTTTGCCGCTCCTGAATTGTTTGGAAGTAAATTAGATCAAAAACAAATTAAAAAAGTTGATGTCTACTCGCTTGGAGCTACGCTTTTTCTAATGTTTCTTGCTAAGAAGAAAGACTTCATAAATGCAAATCAACTTCCTAATGCTATAAAAAGATTACAGAGTGGAACAATTTATGCAAATACAAATAAAGAGATTAAAAGAAAATTTCTTGATTTTGTAAAGTATTGTACAACACTAAATCCTGCACAAAGGCCAACTCCTTCACAGGCATTAACCCATCCGTTCCTAACATAATCAGCTATTTAAAAAACATTTTAGAATCATAGCACTTTCAAAAAAGTGTCTATGATTTTTTTAGTTTACTATTAACTTATTTTTCTATAGATCATATTTATTATAATCTTTTCTCTTCTTGAAACCTGAACCTGTGTAAGATTTAATACTTTAGCCGTCTTAGATTGGGTTAAACCTTTAAAATATCTAAGGCGTATTAAAGTTTTGTCTTGGTCGCACAAACTTTCAAAGGCCTCAGATAAAAGTATATTTTCAGAAATTTTATCTTCATCAAATTCAACGGGTATGTCTATTTGATTATTACTATCTTCACAATCTTCATTATATGACGTCAAGGACATCGGAACTTTAGAAACCTCCAAGGCTTCCAAAATTTTTTCTGACTCTACTTCAAATTTTTTACATAATTCACTAATCGTAGGCTGCCGTTCGTGCTTTAACAAAAAATCTTCACATTCTTTTTTTACCTTAATAGATAAATCTTTAAGTTTTCTCCCGACTTTTATACTGCTATTATTTCTAAATAACTGTTTAATCTCGCCAAGAATAACCGGTACGGCATAAGTAGAAAACTGCAAACCTCTATTTTTATCAAACGAACGCACAGCTTTAACAAGACCTATACATCCAGATTGAAATATATCGTCATAGTCTAGATTTCTATATTTAAATCTTTTTGCACAGGAATGTACGAGTCCTATGTTATCATTTACTATTTTGTCTTCATCTTGCATTTTTAGTGGGCCTTCGTATTATGTACTTTTCTAAGGTTACGGTCGTACCCTTTCCTATTTTCGAAACAACTTTTATCTTATCCATAAAACTCTGCATAACAGCGAAACCAAGTCCTGATCTTTCACTCCCACCGGTTGTAAATAAAGGTTCCATGGCCTGATCCACGTCTTCTATACCGCATCCTTTATCACGTATCTTTACCATTATTCTTCCATTTTCATAAATTTTAGATGATATGTAAATTGTACCGAGTTTATTTTTATATGCATGTACAATCGAATTCGTAACTGCTTCTGATACAGCCGTTTTAATATCAGCAATTTCATCAATAGTAGGGTCAAGTTGAGCTACAAACGCCGAAACAGCAGTTCTTGCAAATCCCTCATTGTACGATCTGCTTAAAAAATTTAAATTCATCTCATTTATAACATTAACCATAAAAAATTGTCTCCCCTTAATTTAAAATATTCCAAGCTTCATAAGTCCGGATAGCTTGACCATTCTTTCAATTCTCTTTGGTATATTTATTACCTTAAGTTTTCCTCCGGTAGTTACCATAAGTTTATATCTTCCCATTATTAGGCCTATTCCTGAGCTATCCATAAACTGTACTTTTTCAAAATCTAAATTTGTAAGTTTTGGCCCCTTGGAAGAAATATTTGCATCTATTTTCTCTCTTATATCTTTCGCCGTATGATGATCTATGTCTCCCTCTACGAAAGCCGTCAAAATACCATCGCTAAATTCTATTCTGACACCCATTTATTTTTCACCTACTATTATACTGATTTTTTAAAATATTAAAGTATTTTAAGCATAAAATATAAAATTCTCTTATTCTTTTTTAGAATAAGAGATAAATAATTTTTCTTTTGTAAAATTCCGTCGAAAAAATAAATTATTATATTAAAAATTTTAAAATTGTAAATTACTAATTTTTATTTTCCTATGGAGTCTTATACATTTAAAAGCATTTTATAATTTTTCAATATTCTTAATTTCCGACTCTATTTTTAAAATCTTACTTTCAAGTTCTAAAACAGTATTTTTAATATTATTAATAACATTTTCCGGCGCTTTGGACATAAATTTTTCATTACAAAGTTTAAGCTTAGAACTTTCTAAATATCTTTTCGAATTTTCAAGTTCTTTGTTCATCCTTTTAAGTTCTAAATCTTTATCAATGAGCTCTTTAAGGGGAATATATATTTTTGCAAAGCTTGTAAGTATAACGGCGCAGTTTTCAATATTAAAATCGTTTCCAAACTTTAAGTTATCTGAATAGGAAAGTTTCTTTATAATATTTTTATACTCTTTTAAATTTGAAAATTCTTCGGATAAATCAATATATACAGACGTCTTTTTATTCTGAGGTACGTTCATTTCCGCACGTCTGTTTCTAATTGATCTTATAATCTCTATCACTCTCTTAACTATGCCTTCGGATCGTTTAAAATCAAAATTTTTATTATACTCCGGAAACTCAGATATCACTATGGACTTCTCGCTTTGAGGAAATGACTGCCATATTTCTTCCGTAATAAATGGCATAAAAGGGTGCAAAAGTTTTAATGTGCCACTCATAATCCAGACTAAAACTTGTTTATTGCCAATGCAGTCTTTTGGATTTTCTAAAATATTAATCTTAGAAAATTCTATATACCAATCACAAAATTCATCCCATATAAAATCGTATAACTTTTGAAGCGCAAGACCAAGCTCAAATTTTTCAATATTTTCTGTCACTTCAAGCACTATATTATTAAACCTGCTAATTATCCATTTGTCAGTCTCGCTTAAGTCATCCGGTATTTCGTTTTTTACATCTTGACCTTCTAAATTCATATGAATAAACCTTGCTGCATTCCATATTTTATTAGCAAAGTTTCTGCTTGAAAGTACTTTTTCATCAGAAAACCTCATGTCATTTCCAGGACTGTTTCCCGTTGCCAAAGTAAATCTTAATGCGTCCGCACCGTACTTTTCGATAACTTCAATTGGATCCACTCCATTTCCCAAAGACTTAGACATTTTCCTTCCCTGAGAGTCTCTTACAAGGCCATGTATAAATACATTCTTAAAAGGTATTTTTCCAGTCATCTCAAGGCTGCTGAAAATCATCTTAGATACCCAGAAAAATATAATGTCATATCCGGTTACTAACGTATCGGTTGGGAAAAAGTGTTTAAACTCGTCTGTTTCATCAGGCCACCCGAAAACTGAAAACGGCCACAAAGCAGATGAAAACCATGTATCTAACGTGTCTTCATCCTGAACTATATTTTTGCTTTTACATTTAGAACATTCTTTAGCAGGTTCTTTAGATACGGTAATTTCTCCACAGTCACTGCAATACCAAGCAGGTATTCGATGTCCCCACCAGAGCTGACGTGATATGCACCAATCTTTCACGTTTTCCATCCAATGATAATATATTTTGCTAAACCTCTCGGGTATAAATTTTACATCCCCATTTTTTACACAATCTATAGCGGGTCCTGCAAGAGGTTTCATTTTTACGAACCACTGCGTAGATACTCTCGGCTCTATAACAGATGAGCATCTATAACAGCTGCCGACGTTATGCTTAATATCTTCCGTTTTTAAAAGGGCTCCCAATTCTTCCAAATCGCTTACTATCTTTTTCCTTGCTTCATATCTGGAAAGTCCCTGATACTTACCCGCTTCATCGTTTAATACTGCATTTTCGTCCATTATGTTAATTACAGGTAAATTATGTCTAAGACCTACTTCAAAGTCGTTAGGATCGTGAGCGGGAGTGATTTTTACAACCCCCGTTCCAAAATCCATCTTTACATATTCATCGGATACTATTGGTATTTCACGCCCTATAATAGGTACTATTACCTTTTTGCCTATTAAATGTTTAAATCTTTCATCATCTGGATGTACAGCCAAAGCAGTATCACCAAGCATAGTTTCGGGTCTGGTTGTAGCTATAACTACGAACTCATTGCTTCCAAGTATTTGATATTTTATATGCCAGAAATTGCCCTGGTTCTCTTCAAAATTAACTTCTGAATCAGATATAGACGTCAAACATTTCGGGCACCAATTTATAATACGTTTGCCCCTATATATAAGTCCCTTTTCATAAAGCCTTACGAAAAATTCCGATACAGCTTTGCTGCATCCTTCATCCATAGTAAATCTCTCATGAGCCCAATCGCAACAGCACCCTATTTTCTTAACTTGCTCTGATATGAAACCACCGTATTCTTCTTTCCACTTCCATGCTCGGTTTAAAAATTCTTCTCTTCCAAGATCTTCTTTTTTTATACCTTCTTTTCGCATTTGCTCAGTAATCTTAGCTTCTGTGGCTATAGCTGCATGGTCAATTCCCGGAACCCACAGTACATTATATCCCTTCATCCTTTTAAACCTTACCAATATATCTTGAAGAGTATCGTCTAAAGCATGACCCATATGTAATTTTCCCGTGATGTTTGGTGGGGGCATCACTACAGTATATACCTCTTTAGAATCATCTATATTACTTTTAAAAAAACCACTGCATTCCCAAAAATCATAAAGTTTCTTTTCAACATCTTTGGGTTCATAGATCTTTCCCAGTTCTCTACTCACTATAATTATCCTCCATTTTAATATCAATTAAATAAAAATTATCCCATAGTTAAAGCATGAAGTCAATTTACAATATATAAAGTGTAAAATGTTAAATAAATATTGCCACACAATTGTATTACAATAAAAAATAACATAATTAATTATTATTAAAAATCAATTTTTGAATAAAATCTTTTGGATTTACAATTTTAAATCTATTATTCTCTATATGTGATGTATCTTTCAACGTTTGAAGAAGGTCGTCATTAAAAATGTCGGGTCTAACCTGTAAGCCAAGAGCCAATATTCCACACAGTACAGGCACACTTCCACTCTGAGAAGGACATTGATATACGTAAGAATATTCTTCGACATTCCTTACTTCCGAAGTAGTCCTACAACCGCAAGGAACACATATTAAATCATATATTGAATTAGTATCCCTCAAAGACAATAAAAATGTTTCTTCATTATCTTGTAAATTTTTTATAATTGATCCGCCTAAAAAAGCATTTTGACACGTTATCAAGATATTTGTAGTCCAAATAACAGCTTTGAATACTATCTTTAGTATCTAAAACCAATATATCATTTTGTTTTGCACGTACTAAAGCTTGTTCCCACAATTCACCATTTTCCATAGTATTTCCGGCTGTAGCTGACGGAGCTGACGATACTGATACTATTCTAATTTTTTGTTCTTGCGGTAAAGATTTATTTTTTTCTGTTATATAATCCAGTGCATCAGCAAAATATTTAGCATCTCCAATTGCAGGAACTTCCACTTCAGGTGCAATACCCGTGGCCTTGCCTGAGAGTAACCCTGTTACAAAAGGTCCATGATAACTTGTTCCGGAATATTTATTTGAATTAATTATATCTTCCGGAAAAAATGATTTAAACTCTACTATTGAATCTTTATACTCCGGATGGTCTAAAGATTTTCCCATACACTGATCTATGGCTGCTACATGAACATCTTTACCTGTTACTCCCTGATTATGTAAATCTTTTATTCCCATACCCGGATATTTTGCATCTTCTAATACTTGGTCAGGACTTAATTCATCCGGAAGTTTAGAAGTCTCAGACCAAATAGTGCTTTGATTAAAAAATAATGACCTTAAAAGTGACTCATCTTCGATGGTACATCTGGACAAATTTTTATTTCTTACGTCTTCCCCTTCAGATACAGAAAACTTAGGTAAAAGCTTATAAATAAAATATCCTCCTCATAAAACCAAAACAAGTGCTAGTACCGAAAATAAAACTACTTTAAGATTATTTTTTAAATTAACCATTATTATTTTTTCCCCTCAAAATTTAACATTTTAAATAGCACAACCCGAATTATAACATTTATATAAAAAAATCAAAATTATTCATTGTTTATATTTAAATCGATATTAAGATTTAATCTCGCTTAAATATTACTCCCCTAAAAAGTGACATTTTGAATTTCCTTGAATAAATTAAATAGAAATATTTTTTATTGGGGTGAAAAAATTTGTCTGATCAACTTTTATGTATATTTGAATCAATTATGATTGTAACAGCACTTTCCATGGATGCTTTCGTCGCAAGTTTTGCATATGGCACCAACAAAGTAAAAATACCTTTTTTATCTGTAACAATTATAAACGTAATTTGTAGTTCAATTTTAGCTATATCTCTATTTTTCGGAACGATAATCAAAAATTTTGTTCCAGAATCCTTTACCCACATTATTTGCTTTCTCATATTATTTTTCTTAGGAATATACAAATTGGCAGATAGTATCGTATCAACCATCACTAAGCGTAAAAATATAAGAAAAAATATCAGCTTT
Organism: uncultured Eubacteriales bacterium; assembly: GCA_948762645.1. GTDB lineage: Bacteria > Bacillota > Clostridia > Oscillospirales > Acutalibacteraceae > CAQBRY01. The sequence goes on from CAQBRY010000004.1 coordinate 41,289, forward strand.
AATATGCTGAGCCTAAATATAAATACATCTATATCGTCAAACAAAGAAGAAGAAAATTATGATACAAAGTCCAAAATACTAATGCCTCTTGAAGCAGTCTCTCTTTCTATTGCACTTTCTTTAGATGGTTTAGCCGTAGGTATAGGTGCTGCTCTTGTAAACTCAAACAGTGTCCAAATAGTATTATTTTCTCTTGTTTCTGATATGATTGCAGTTATGCTAGGATGTTTTATTGGAAATAAAATAGCTGAAAAAATCTCTTTTAATCTCTCATGGCTTAGTGGTTTACTTTTAATTATATTATCATTTTTAAAAATATAAAATAAAAATGATATTTTATTACTTAGGTACAAATCCAACCTTAGAAAATACTCTACTAATCATTTCTTTGGAAATATCATTAGCTTGTCTGGCTGCTTCTTTGTAGCATTTTTCCATATACCCAAGATCTTTGATATAATCATCAAATTTACTTTGAATTGGTTTAAGCTCATTTGCAACAACAGCAGCTACAGATTCCTTTAAATACTTATATCCTTTATCCCTAAATTCATCTTCTGCTTCATTAACATTTTTTCCTGTAATACAGCAATATATATTTATAAGATTGTCTACACCTGTCATAGATCCACTATATTTTATTTCTGAATTGGAGTCTGTCACTACTTTTCTTAATTTTTTTAATATGTCCTCTTCAGAGTCCAATACAGAAATATAAGCATTCCTATTAGAATCAGATTTAGACATCTTCTTTTTAGGATCCTGTAAAGACATTATCTTAGCTCCCACTTTAGGTATAAGAGGCTCAGGCATCGTAAATACTTCCCCATAAATACCATTAAATCTTCCCGCTACATTTCTTGCAAGTTCTACATGCTGTTTCTGATCTATACCTACTGGTATTAAATGTGTTTTATATAACAATATGTCCGATGCCATTAGGGTTGGATAACAAAATAGTCCTACGTTAATATTCTCAGAATATCTACTGGATTTATCCTTAAATTGAGTCATTCTAGATAGTTCACCAAACTGAGTATAGCAATTTAATATCCATGCAAGTTCCGCGTGTGTGTGTACATGGCTTTGTATAAAAAATATACTTTTTTTAGGATCTACTCCACATGATAAAAATAATGCATATGTTTGCAAAATATTTTTATGGAACTCTTTTGGATCTTGTCTGACAGTGATAGTATGAAGATCTGCTAAAGAAAAAATACAATTATATTTTTCTTGTAAAGGTATCCAATTCTTTATTGCACCTAAATAATTACCTAAAGTTATAGTGCCACTCGGTTGAATAGCACTAAATACATTTTTTTTATCTTTATCAAACGTCATATACTTGCCTCCAATAATATCTAATAGATTACTGAATTTTATCATATACTATTTATTTTTTCAATTTTGTAAAAATATTCCAGAAACATCTGAGCAAGCATAGCCATAAATTCCGTGCCGATATTCAAATTAAATATTGCTCTTACTCCAATGGATTCATCAGTATGTGGTCCAACATAAATCATAAATTGGTGTTCATTAAGAAGCGGTTTTAGTTCTAGCATAAATTTTTCTAAGTCCATGCCACCTCCATCTGTTCGTTATACACTTAAAATGAAACGTTCTAAAGGAATGGCAAAAAAGTTAGATGTCTCTTTAGGATTTTTTATTGTCATTATAAAATCGGCAACATACCATTTATCTCCTATTTTATATAAATTTACGGCATGCATATTTCCTTGATCTTGCACTTGGCTTATTAAGTGGTATAGGAATTTATGGAATAGCAATGAACTATGGGATAGAAAAAAGAATTGTCATGGGATTACCTTTTG
>CAQBRY010000005.1:0-12329 GCA_948762645.1 uncultured Eubacteriales bacterium
CTTTGCACGCTATTCTTAAATCCATTTTTTACCTTCTCTTCACTTTCACATTTTGGACACTTCGCCTCTATCACCTCTTGGTGGTTAGGCTTCCCGTTTCACATTGCTTTTATCACATTTTGCACTTCTCGAAATTTGTTAGCAAATTATGTTATAATCCAATTAATTTTACAATTCTTGGTATGAGATGAACAATGGTGAAGATTTCTAATTCAAGTACTAAAGCAAAAAGAAAATATAATAAAGAAAATTATTCTCAGTTAAATGTACAACTAAAATCTGATATTATAAAAAATTTCAAGTTGTATTGTAAAAATTGGACGAGACACCAGAAAAAGTTTTGGCGAGTTTTTAAAAGAACAGAAAGAGCTCCGGAGTTCCGCCTCTTCTCCTTCTCCGTCTTCTATGTCTCCGGAACCTGCTGTACCTGATGAACTCAGATAAACCTCTGGTAGTAAACAAGGGAAACCAATAAAGTAGCAAAAGAAAAAGAGTCAGAAGAGATCCAGACTTCGACTGCTTCGGTAAAACTTTCGGAAGTATTCAGGTGAATCAGTGGCAACGTGTAAACCTTTGTGTATTTCTTAAAATTTCCGGCACAGCTGAGTGCCAGAAGAAACAACAAATAAAAACGGCAAACCTTTGGGAAAGCACAGCAAATCGGGCGAATATCGACAAATTATAATCTACAATATTTTTCCAATAATTATTAATCGCATCCAATAAATAAGTCTTTTCCCTATCTTTACTTTTCCTAATAAAAACTGCCTGTAGCAAATTCTCTCCCAACAGCTAAAAACAAACATCCGGTCAGCTTAAGGACATTTACAGAAGAAAAAAGTCTATAGATCCTCCCAAAACGTCTGCTAAAAAATTTTCGCCAAGACCCCACCTTTTTTAAAGTTATTAAGAAAAAAATTAAATTTTTCATTATTTAAATCCATACTATTTCGTTTAAAAAACTCAATAGATCTCTTTTATTATCTATATTATCTAATTTCTTTAAAATATCTTTATTAATCATAACAATATATTCCTTTTATATAAGTTAACCACTATTTTATAACAGGAAAAGAAATATTTACAGTAGTACCGAAATTTTCTTCACTAATAATTTGTAAAGCCCCCTTATGGGATTTAACTATTTCATCTACGATTGCAAGGCCAATCCCTGAACCTCTTTTTGTAGAGTTGGCCTTATAGAATTTTTCTGTCACCTTTGAAATATGTTTCTTAGGTATTCCACACCCGTTGTCAGTAATGTTAATAATTACGTTCGAATCCTTTTCTTTTACACTGACACTGACTCCTCCTCCTTTTTCTGTATATTTAAGGGCATTATCGATAACATTTATAAAAACTTGTTTAAGTCGATTTTTGTCTCCAAGTATCGGGGAAATGGTTTTAGGTTCATCATAAGTAAGGACTTTACCCTCAGACTCAGCTCTTTCTTTAAACATATAAACAGCTTCACCAAGTTCAGCTAAAACGTCTATCTTATCCACAATCACAGGTAATTTTCCTTTTTGAAGTCTGGAAAAATCAAGAAGTTCTTCAACAATCCCGGAAAGTCTTTCTGTTTCATGTGCTATTATCTGAAGTCCTCTATTTATAGTTTCCTGATCTAAAGAATCGGCAGTCTGTATTGTTTCAGCCCAGCCCTTTATAGCCGTAAGCGGAGTTCTTAACTCATGGGAAATGGAAGATATAAATTCATTTTTCAGTTTTTCAGATAAGTTTAATTCTTCAGCCATATAATTAATAGAATCACAAAGTCTTCCTATTTCATCGTCATGGTTCTTTTTAATTTTTATATTAAAGTCGCCTCTGGCAATATCTTTGGCAGTCTGACTTATCTTAATAACCGGATTAATTATAGACTTTAAGAAATATACTCCAAGCAAAGTTACAAACACAATCATTACAACGCCAAACATAACTAAAATCGATATGCCAAGACCTATAGTTTTATCCGTTTCATCTAAAGAAGTAGTATACCGAACAGCTCCAAGGTATTTACCGGATTTAGTATAAACACTTCTAGTCTCAGCCATAATTTTATCCCCTGATGAACTTTTACCTACAAACAAGCCAAAATTATCTGTAGAATTTAGGGCTTGATTGTAGTCTTTCATTTCAAGTATATTTTCAGGCATATCTTTTGACGTAGAATAAAGAGCTTTATTATTACAATCTAAAATAGTAACTTTTACAGAGTCTTTTTCACTAAACATTTGAATATAATCAAGAGCAGTAGCTTCAAATGTTATAGTAGATTCCAGAGTATTACTTGTAAAAGTATCGTATAAATTACTCGACTCTATATAAAGCATTTGGTATACATTATTATAAAAATATTTTTTTATTGAAATAGCAAAAACAACTATTGAAATAGCCAATATAGAAACTGTAAATAATAAACTGTTAACAATCCATCTTTTTGTTATACCCTTGACCGTAGACATACATCAATCACCCTAAGCTTTAAGAAATATTATAGCAATAATATTTATAAAAATATAAATTTATTAGAAAAGTTATACTTATTTTATCATCTACATGCTCATATTAAAAGTACAAGCCACCTATTTGCAAAAATAAACTTTTCTAAAACTGTAGCTTGACAAAAAACATAATATAACTGTAAAATAATAAAAGTTAAAATTTAATGGGGTGTTTTAATGAAATTAAAAAATTTTTCACTCTGTTTATTAGCAATATTAAACTTAAGTGCAGCTTTACCTACATCAGCGGTAAGGGTTTTTTCGGACGCTAGTGGAAATCAATTTACAACAAGTGGTCAAGGACAGTCCATACTGTCAATAAATACCGCGGGAGTACCATTAACTGAAGATATGTTTAACCATATATCTGACCAAGCCCAAAAAGACGGTTACCAGCAAATATTATTAACTGATTCTACACTTTTGGATCAAAATGCCGCAAAAAAACTGGCTTTAAACTTCTTAACAGTAGGTTATGATAGCTTCTATACTTCTCAAAGCGTTATCTTCAACGATAAAAATATATTTAAAGGTGGAGCAACTGTATTAGATGTAAAAAGATTTATATCTGAAAAAATATTAGCTAATGTTTATTCATATCTAGTTCAACCGCATTTAATTCTTCCGGCTGATAATCTTGTATCATCATTGATAATTGACGTCTACGTTAAAGGGGATTGTCTCAGCGAAAACGGATATGATAATGGAAAAATTCTTGAGTGCGAGGAATATTACCACACATGTAACAGAATACCGCCTATCAAATAAATTATAATTTATAGTGATTATTCTTATAAGAAAAACAATTTATCAAAATTAATTTTACGATATATATCTAAAAATAGCATAGACTAAAAAACGATGTATGGCACATCGTTTTTTTATGTCTCATAAAACATCTATAAAAACACCATTATTTCAAAATAACACCACATAAAGTGCCGCACTATAATCACTTCAAAAACTCTAGATATATAAAAGGTTTAAATCCAATTTACTCATAACATATGTGGTAAAAAATCCATGCAAAAAATTTTTAAAAAATTCCTAAACAAGATAAATAGGTGTACATAGTATTGCCTTACTATAAATAAGATATGCCTCAAATCATACATTTATCACCCTAAGTTTTAAGGAATGTCGCCAAAATAACATTTATAATTATAAATGTTTATTTCAATATGTACGATTATTTTATCATTCCTTTACTCGCATTAAAAGTAAAAAATATATTTTCCTATAAAAAAACATTTGACATTAAAATAAAAAAGAGTTATAATATGATTATAAAATTATTAAAAATTAAAAGGAGAATATAATCATATGTTTAATTTAAAGAAAAAAATTTTATGTGGTATTTCATCTTTATTCATGCTATTTACTGCCAGTATACCAGCATTTGCTAAACTACCTGATGAGTGGGATAGGGCAGCGATTGCAATTGACAAGGGTGCAGTAACAGACTCAATGTTTTCTGAATTTTCAGGCAAACTTTCCACCTTGGCAGCAAAGGCTGTAAATGCCGGAGATCAAGATTATGATACATTTGCTGACCTTGCAAGAGCAAACCGTCTTGTGGAACTTATGGCAATGGCGCTCCACAGTCCACTCGAAGCAAGATATAATTTTTACTGCCTATACTATAATGCCAGAGCAGCGTACGCAAAGGCTTCTAGAATAATATATATAAAAAATGAGGAAGGGGAAGAGGAAGGAATTATACTAGAACCAATTGGTACATGGGAAGAAGCTAAAACAGCAATAGAAAGAGCACTCAGTAAAGTAAACTCTGTACAGAAGATAATAGGTCGCAGCATAGCACAAAGCCTAGGAGGCAAACTCAATAATTTGTTAAACAACGTAATTGCACAAATAGTCGGCTTAGTGCTCGACGATGATGACGACGAGATAGAAATTAACTTTTTTTCAGATCTAGCATAATAAAGATATAAAATATAAACTTAAAAACGACATTTAAATATGTCGTTTTTTTATGACAAAAAATCTCCAAAAATGTTAACCAAACTAATTCTACGTACCGTAATCAATTACCGCATTATAGTATAAAAATTAAACTTGGAAATATAAAAATAGGTTTTAAAAAAGTAAACTACACATAATGTCGAAAAATAATAATATAAAAAATTATAACATGCCGGATAAATTGGCGTAAAATTATAGCGTTAACCCTAATATCAGAATAAAATACTTACTCTGATCACAGCGGCTATTAGTAGTATCCGATTTTTAAAGCATACTATAATATTTTAAAAGAATCTACACGTAAAATTAAAATATAAAAATGTCTTATTTAATTAATCACACATAAAGAATAAATGCATAAATCTAAAATAGAGGTATGGATATCCACAATTCAAAGATAAAGTTCCATACCATTTCACTACGCCAAGTGTGTAATAAATTATTTTATACTATGGAAATAAACAAAAAAGACGACACTTTTAAGTATCGTCATTTAAATTGAAGTATTAATAAATAAAAAAAGAGTTGATCTTCATTCTAAAATATACTATAATTCAATTTAGGACTTTAGGATCAAACCTAAAAACGCCAAGTAGGCTAACGTGTAACCCGCACGTTAACCCTACGTTCAAGGTAGACAAGGTACCCGAGCGCAACTACAGTTGTAGCACTCGACTTAATAAGTATACCATAAAAGCCAAGAAAAATCTACAACAAAAATTCTAAATGTAATCGGAAACAAAAAAATACATAAAGAATTCGCGTAAGGGACAACTATACCAAAAAATAATTGCAACACGTATCGTGTTATCGGTGTGCCTATTTAATAACAGGAAACTAAATTTAGTGTGTTATTGATTTACATGTTTTTCAATAACTATCAACATAGGTGTGGGATTCCAGAAAATATTTGCAATTATTGTATGGATTTAGTGTGTGATATTACCTTTACGCGCTTTTTATTACGTCCTGAAGTCCTATTTTTGGGTTTTGTCGGCAAATATGGGCATTATGTGTAGTATTTTATTTTTTCTAAATTAATTCAAATCAGGTCACCTCTCACATTTTAAAAAATATAAAGGAAATATCAAGATGAAAGCTACAGAAGAAAAGTTTCTTTGGATTATTGTTACTATATACGTATTATGTACAGCGTTAATATTTTTTCTAGATCACATTAATCTCTAAAATACCAACATGCCTTAACCCAGAAATAACCTGGCTTTTTCCTAAAAAAGAAAAGGAGTGATATATAGAAAAAATCTCCAAAATCCCAATTATAAGGATTAAAAATCGATAACACGTATTGCGTTATTATCATTTAAAACTCTATTAAATTTAAAAATACATAACAAATCGTGTAATAAAAACTACCACAAAATTTTAATATTTTTTCCAAAAGAATTCTCCTTACCAGGAGAAGTTTTATTATTTTATAGACATATTTAAAATACAAAAAATGTAAGGTGACCGCCCCACGCTTTAATTCTCCCACTTATACCCCATTCCCCAGACCGTTACAATATGTTCGGGAGTCGAGGGATTATCTTCTATTTTCATTCTAAGTCTTCTTATATTTACATCTACGATCTTTTCCTCTCCGTGATACTCGTCTCCCCAGACGTAATGAAGCATTTGCTTTCTGCTAAGTACCGACCCTGGATTGGAAAAAAAATATTCCATAATCTGAAACTCAACTTGCGTAAGTTCAATGATTTTACCGTGCTTTTTAAGTACTCGGTTCTTAAGGTTCAGGACGAATTCTCCAAATCTTATTTCTTCTTTAAAATTATTTTCGCTGCGCATGGTGTTGAGCGCCACTCTTCTATAAAGGGCGTCCACCCTGGCAACAAGCTCCGACGGACTGAACGGTTTAGTTATATAATCATCCGCACCAAGCATTAATCCACTTATCTTATCGATTTCCTGAGTCTTAGCAGTAAGTAAAATTATACCCAGACTATCACTTTTTTGCCTAAGTGCCTTACAAAGCGTCAGACCATCTATGCCAGGAAGCATAATGTCTATAACTGCTAAATCGAAATCACCATTATAATATTCAAACATCTCTAAGGCTTTTTCACCGCTGTCCGTCTCGACTACGTCATATCCACTACGACGTAAATTAATTACCTCAAATTCACGTATTGCGGTTTCGTCTTCAGTTACAAGTATTCGTTTCACACTACTTCCTCCAAAATTTTCCCCAAATTAGAAATAGTATATCATGACTTAAAAAATTTATCAAAAAAGACTTTAGCATATAACTTAATATAATATGTAAAAATATATATTAGATTTCTTTGTCAACTTTTTCTTGCATATTTTTTATTATTATATATAATTAAAAAAGAATACAATATATATTTTTATGGAGGTTGTATATTATGATGGAAGATAAAATACAAAAATTATTCTCAGATGAGGCACTTTTAAAAGAATTTCTTAGTCAGAAAGACATCGAAAAGTGCAAAAAGTTTTTTAGAAAATCAGAATATAAAAATATCAAAAGAAGAACTTGAAAGCGTGGCTAAATTACTAAAAGAGTATGCTGAAAAAGGAAATAGTATCACAGAAGAAAATTTAGACAAAATTGTTGGGGGAAATTTCAACAAAAGTACTGCTTACAATAAAAGTAATAAATACACCGACAGAGCCTTAATTGATTTTCTAGCAAAAGCTCTTCCATTAGGTGCAGTATCCGGTACAGCAGGAGTTATATTAGCCGATAATAGCCTAATTGATGGACCAGAAATGAAAAGTGTCCTTATAGGAACATCTATCGCAACCGGAGTACTGGCTTTAAAGAGTATATTAAGCGGTATGAAAAATGCCCACAATTCCTGCTGGTGGAACTACATCGCAGAAAATGCAAACTAGTATATTTTTTAAAATAAAAAATGTTAGGAAAATATTTTTATTTTCTAAATTAAACATCTATAAATTTTTAAAAAGTTTTCAGTAAAAAAATTTAAATATAAATTAAAAAATGTGAGGGAATGAATCATGATAGAAACAAAAGTAAAAAATTTACTCTCAGATGAAAAATTATTAAAGGAATTTCTTAGTCTTGCTAAATCAGAAGAAGCCCAAAAATTTCTAAAGGATCATGGAATAGAGTCTTCACAAAAAGAGCTCAAGTTAATTGCCGACATGCTAAATAAGTATGAAGAAAAAGGTGACTTCTTAAACGATACAGAATTAGAAAATATTGCCGGAGGAGCAAATTATTTCATAACAAAAAAAGACGCAGAAAAAAATTATGAACAATTAAATGAAGATGCAAAAAATGACTTAATAACATCAGGAATATTTGCAGGATTCGGACTTTGTGCAGGAGTGGCTGCATGTTTGACAGAAGGTACTACATCTGGCATGGGAATTGGCCTCGCTACTTCCGGAGGTGCCATGGCATTATATAAACTAGTAAAAAGCGGAAAAAGTAAATATGACTCTTCATGGTGGAAGCGCCTTGCAAACAGTCTTTCCTAATTGTATTTTACTTAATAAAAACCAGTATATGTTTTTCACTAACATATACTGGTTTTAAATTTTACCTAATTTAAATAGTAAAAATTAAAAAAGCTTAAAATATATTTTTTATATTATCTTATTTATATAATTAACTATATCTTCAACAGTGTGTATGTTTTCTAAAGAGTCTTCCTCACCTATTTCTATTTCAAACTCATCCTCGACCGTTGCTAAAAGATCAGCTATATCCAAAGAATCAGCACCCAGGTCGTCTACAAGATTAGTCTCTAAAGTAACAGTTTCTTCCTCAACATCAAATTGCTCACTTAGAATAGATTTTATTTTTTCAAGAACCATAATAAATATTTTCCTCCATAAAGAATTATCTAACCTTTAAGTTAAATCTAAATCAAATTATATTTCAACATGTTAATTCATGCTATTAACAATTGTCAAGACATATATATTCTTCCCAATAATTTATACTATAAAATATAAATTAAATATCTTATACATTAAGTTTATTGTGCAATTATAGTTAAGAAATCAGAAAAACCTGTCATGTTAAAAATTTCCATTACGTCTTCATTTACCTGTACAATGGCAAGACTTGCATTTGGGATATTGTTAACTTTCTTTTGAGCATAAAGTATAGCTCTAAGTCCGGCACTACTTAAATATTCCACTTCTTTAAAATCAAGTTCTAAAACTATTTCCTTATTATCCAAAGTCTCATCTATTACTTTCTGAAATTCCGGGGCTGTTTTAGTGTCTACTCTACCAGTTACATATAAAATTGTCTTATCTCCCTGATTTACTTTCTCTATTTCCATTTTACATACCTCCAAACAATTTATAACTTCTTTGTCAATTTAAGAACATTTTGATTCCCTGCATATTCATATTCCATTTTATCCATAATTTGTTTTACCAAAAATATACCAAGTCCCCCGATTTTTCTATCCTGAACGGAACTTGTAGTATCTACATTACCTGCTTTAGTAGGGTCAAATTTGGTCCCACTGTCAATAAAAGTAATACATATTTTATTATCAATTTTATTATAAAGAAACTTTATAGTAACATTACCCGGTGTATTTAAATGTTTGTAAGCATACGTAGAAATGTTTACGAAAATTTCTTCACAGGCAACCAAAATGTTAGCATGAACCTTCTTTTCTAAATCAACATCCTTTATAAGGCAATCTAAAAAAGAATAAACATCATCCCAATTATCAACTATAGCAGTCGCATTGTATACCCTCTCCACTTATAAAACCATCACCCTTTCTAAAACAGTACTATATTTCCTAGCGGATTATACTTTAGAATATAAATTTTTGAATTTATTAAATAATTATATTCTAAAAAAAATGAAATAGAAATACACAAAATAAACATATTTCACTTATATATATTAGCTATTTCATATAGATATGTCAAATGAAATTCTTGTTTTTTAGTTTATTATTTTTTATTTGTACCTATATAAGATAATATATTCTAGCTCATAGAAAAAGTAAACATGTTTATAAAATATTTTTATACCTAAAAATTAAACGTGTAATATTTATAAAAATCCCCGCATAAATAATATACTATTTAAATAGATCTAAGGATGGTATATGCATGAAAATAAAGTGGACACACTCTAAAACTATATTTTTTGGCGTTTTATTAAATATCGTTTTCGCAGTTTACGCCCCTATAGTTAAAAGTTTTGAAATATCTTCTCCCTGTGCAGTACTTATGGAGCAAAGTACAGGTCAAATTTTGTTTGAAAAAAACAGTCATGACGTCAAATACGCAGCATCTCTTATGAAAATCATGAATCTCCTTCTGGCAATGGAAGCCATAGACAGTAAAAAAATTTCCGAAAAAGATACAGTCTCAATAAGCGATAATGCCGCCAGTGCCGAAGGTGCTGACGTATGGCTCAAATCAGGTGAAAATATTTCAGTTGAAGACCTAATAAAATCAGTTGCCATAGCCTCCGCAAACGACGCCTCAAAAGCTCTTGCGGAACACATAAGCGGAAGTGAAGGCAAATTTATATCTTTATCTAATCAAAGAGCGGCACAGCTTGGTATGAAAGAAACCATATTTAAAGACTGCGTTGGATCTGACGAAGACGGAAACGTAACGAGTGCTTATGACGTTGCTTTAATGTCAAAAGAGCTTATGAACCACAAAAAAATTATTCCCTATACTTCAACGTGGATAGATCACATTCGGGGCGGTCAGACTCAAATTGTAAATACAAATAAACTGATTAAGTCCTGTCAGGGGACGCTGGGTATCAAAACAGGTACTTCAGACAAAGCAAAAAGCTGTATATCAAGTGCGTGTCAAAGAGACGGCATGGTTTTAATAGGCGTAATACTCGGATGCGAAAATCCAAAAGAAAGATTTAAAGAAATGGAAAACTTACTTACATACGGTTTTTCAGAATATACCACCGTAAAACCTCAAATACCTGAAAATATGGTGGAAAACGTAAAAGTACAAAACGGTATGATGGGAGAAGTAGGAGTAACTGCTTCGATAGATTCAGAAATTTTAGTGCCCAAATCAAAACAAAACTCTATTAAAAGTGAAATTAAAATAAATGAGGAAATCATAGCCCCGATAAAAGAAGGAGACGTACTTGGAAAAATAGTTTATACCCTCGATGGTAATACTATATCTGAGTGCGACATACTTTCAGATACGGACGTAGAAGAAATATCTTTTAAATCTGTATTTAAAGCAATGTTTCTCGAACTGATAAGACTTTAAGTCACATATGGTAAATATCGACAAAAAACCATATAACATTAACTAATAATATGACGTCCAAACTCCGCTGGAACTACACTTTTATATTGAAAAAGAAAAAATCATATTATAAAATTATAAATAAAAATTAAAGGAAGTGTAAATTATGCCTGTTAAGCTCGAAACAAAATATTTATATCCCTTTATTAAAGATGAAGAATATGATCAAATACTTCCCCAAGTCAAAACTGCACATAAAATACTGCATCTAAAAAAAGGTCCCGGAAGCGATTATCTTGGATGGCTTAATTTGCCAAGCAATTACGATAAAGAAGAAATCGAAAAAATCAATCAAACCGCCCAAAAAATACAAGACAGCAGTGATATATTTATAGTAATAGGAATAGGCGGATCTTATTTGGGAGCAAAAGCCGCAATAGAATTTTTAAAATCTCATAACTATAATTTCCTTAGGAAAGACACCCCAAAAATATTTTTTATAGGTAATAATATAAGTGCTACTGCAATATCTGAACTTCTTGAAATATGTACGGAAAAGGAAGTAGCAATAAACGTTATATCGAAATCAGGGGAAACAACCGAAACTTCAATAGCATTTAAAATATTCAGAGAGTTCCTTGAAAATAAATACGGAAAAGAAAAAGCTAAAGAAAGAATTTTTGTAACTACAGATAAAGAATCAGGACTTCTTAGAAAAATGTCCGACGAAAAAGGATATACTTCATTTAATATCCCAAGAGATATAGGCGGAAGATATTCCGTATTAACTCCAGTAGGGCTTCTTCCTATAGCCGTAAGCGGTGCAAACATTGAGGAAATTTTAAACGGAGCATTGGTTGCCAACGAAAATTTTCAAAAAAATAATATAGAAAACAATATCTGCAATAAATACGCAGCGATAAGAAATATTCTATATAGAAAAGGAAAACAAATTGAGTTGCTCGTCGGATACGAACCACATCTATATGGAATCACAGAGTGGTTTAAACAACTTTTCGCAGAAAGTGAAGGAAAAGATTCAAAAGGTATATTTCCGGCTTCATCCATATTTTCAACCGACCTTCATTCAATAGGGCAATTTATACAAGACGGAAGTAAAATCATTTTTGAAACGGTACTTCAAATAAAGAATAACAGTCCTGATATAACTATTAAACAAAGTAAAAACGACGAAGACAAACTAAATTTTCTTGCAGGAAAAACTGTTTCATATATAAATAAAAAAGCGTTTGAGGGGACAGTCCTTGCTCACACGGACGGCGGAGTACCAAATATAATATTAAATTTAGAAAATATATCTGAATATACACTCGGATATATGATATACTTTTTTGAAAAAGCATGTGCAGTTTCAGGATATATGCTTGGTATAAATCCGTTTAATCAGCCCGGGGTAGAAGCTTATAAAAAGAATATGTTTGCGCTTTTGGGAAAACACGGATATGAAAAAGAAAAAGAAGAGCTAGAAAAAAGATTAAAAAATTCAGGAAGGTGAAAAATATGGGATTTAGAAACAGTGAGGAAACACGTGATGAAAAAAACGGCGTTGTATATTATATTAGGCGGAGCGTCCGTACAAGAGACCAAATC
>CAQBRY010000005.1:12339-33132 GCA_948762645.1 uncultured Eubacteriales bacterium
TTTGAAAGACTTGCTTTGCAAACCCACTTCGTAAATAGGGGTGAATCGTACATAGATCTGGTTTCAAAGTATGCTATGCCACTTTATGAAGAAAAAGATATTTTATCTATAAGTGAAAAAGTCATATCTATGTGCCAAAACAATATTGTGGAAAAAAAAGACGTCAAATTAGGATTTTGGGCTAAATTCCTTTCTAAATTCGCAAAATTTGATGCTCATGGCGGAGTAGGACATCCGTATAAAATGCAACTTGCCATAAATATTGCAGGACTTCCAAGAATACTTTTTGCATGTTTTTGTGCGGCAGTAATGAAACTATTTGGGAAAAAAGGTGTATTTTATGATATTGCGGGTCACGATATAAATGGTATAGACGGCTTTATAGATGGTTCATCTTTTGAAGTGTACAGTGACATCGCTCTTTTAAATCCGGTAAATCCTAATAAAGTATGTGATGAAATATATGAAAAGTGCGGCGTTAAATCTATGATAGTAGACGCAAATGATTTTGGAGTCAATATTTTAGGCAAGACAAAAAAACTTGAAAATTATACGACGGATTACTTAGCATCTTTAATAGCAGACAATCCAGCAGGACAGTCCGATGAAAGAACTCCATTTATATTAATAAAACCCGTAAAAGATGAAGAAAATGTATAATTTTAATATATCTTAAACCATATATAAAGTATTATATTACTACTAAATTAAAAGCCATAGTGCCGATTACAGATAATTAATACTTTTTTATTATTTATTCTTTGTATAATTAAAACTTTTAATATTAATTTATAAATGTTCTATTTGTATTATTAAAATCGCATTATATAATAGATAGGTATTAAATAAAATTATTATCAAAAGGATTGGAAAAATGAAAAAATTTTTATGTTTTTTAGGTGCATCATTATTAGGATTTGGAATATTTTCTAGAGCAAATGCTTATGGAGATCATTATAAAATTTCACTCTTAGGTGATTCTAAGGTTGAAATAAATGAGGTCATATCGGCTATTAAGCCTCATGATTCTTACGATGATTCATCAGATAAGATCAATCTTGTATTCAATGTCGCTGAAGGAGAGATAAATTTGCACTCTTTTATGCCGGCAACTATTCGCTGTTCTGCCGTTGCAACTATTATGTGCAGTGTTGATAATCCCGAATCAATAGATCATGTTCAAGATTGGCTGCATATTACGAATAAAATATGTCCACAGTGTAATAAAGTTTTTGTAATAAATAAAAGTCATTTAGGAAACTGTGATGGGGTTTACAAACGCCTTATACATATGGGGATAAACAAAAATTTAATTGTTAAAGTAAGTACAGAAACAGGTGAAGGTATTGGTGATCTTATAAGTATAATCAAAAAACAAGCAGTTGGATCCGGTATTTTAATGAATATTGGAATTGATATGAATAATAATAATACTTCGACCCCAAAAAATCACTGCTATAAATAGTCAACATAATACTAAACCTTATATAGAGTAAATAAAGGTTATCCATATTAAATATGAATGACATTTATTAATTATCGACCACGACTATTGACAATTTCTCATTCAAATTATATAATTGACTGGTATAATTGAAAGGCCTTAAATATGATCGTAGATTTAAAAAACACTTTTTTATTTGGTGAACCTATCGAAATAAAAGAATATACAATTCCCCCCAAAAAAATAAATTTAAATAGGGGTAATTTACGTATAAAGGAAATTAAAGCAAAAGTTAGTATTCATAGTGCAAATGAAGATATAATTTTAGATAATTTAGTAAATTTATCCTTTTCTACAGTATGTGACAGATGTACTAAAGAAATAACTAAAACTTTAAATTTCCCTTTATCAAGAAGAATTAAAATATCAAAGCAAATTGAATTTCTAGATGATGAAATAATTTTATCAAATCATAACCTAGACATTAATGCATTGATTGAATCAGATATTTTATCAAAATTTCCTGATATTATTTTATGTAAAGAAAATTGCAAAGGAATTTGCCCAAAGTGTTATAAAAATCTTAATGAACATAGTTGTAAATGTAATAAAAAGATCATTGATCCGAGGCTCAAAATATTAGAAAATTTATTATAGATATATTTAAAGGGATGGTAATAATGGCAATAGTACCAAAGAGAAAGCACTCTAAAGCAAGAAGAGACAAAAGACGTTCTAATGTATGGAAAATAAGTGCTCCAGCACTTTCAATGTGCAAAAAATGCGGTAAACTAAAATTATCACATAGAGTTTGCAAGGAATGTGGATTTTATAATGGCAGAGAAGTAATTAAAAAAGAAGCATAAAAAAACAGAATTTTCAGGAAAATTTATGAGAGGGAGAGTTCCTTCTCTATTTTTTTGAAAGAGACAATAAAGTATTTTTAAGGATGTGTAAATCAATGGCAAAACCGATAATTGCTATCGTTGGAAGACCAAACGTAGGAAAATCTACATTATTTAATAAATTAATCGGGAAACGTCTTTCAATAATAGATGATAGCCCAGGAGTCACAAGGGACCGTATATATGCAGACTGTGAGTGGAGAAACAGAAATATTCTTCTGATTGATACCGGCGGGATTGAACCAAGTTCAGACGATACGATACTTTCACAAATGAAGATGCAGTCACAAATAGCGATAGATTCAGCCGACGTCATTATATTTGTTACGGACATAAGGTCCGGAGTAGTATCAACTGACCAGGAAGTAGCGGGGATTCTTCAAAAAAGCGGTAAGCCTGTAGTACTTTGCGTTAATAAATGCGACAGTATCGGTAAACCGGACGTAAACATTTATGAATTTTATAATCTTGGAATTGGAGATCCAATAGCCGTATCTTCAGTACACGGTCACGGTACGGGAGATTTACTTGATGAAGTATTTAAGTTTTTTCCTAAAGAAGAAGAAAACTTTAAAGATAACAACGATATAATTTCAGTTGCAATAATAGGTAAGCCAAATGTGGGGAAATCATCACTTATTAATAATATTTGTGGAAATCAAAGATGTATTGTGTCGGATGTGGCGGGTACAACGAGAGATTCTACAGACACTGTAGTAAACAATTCATTCGGAACATATAATCTAATTGATACGGCAGGTATAAGAAGAAAAAACAAAGTAACAGATAATATTGAAAAATACAGTATACTTCGCTCTAAATCAGCAATAGAAAGATCAGATGTAAACATAATCCTAATCGACGCAAAAGAAGGTTTTACAGAGCAGGATTCTAAAGTGGCCGGTATGGCGCATGAAGCCGGTAAGGGATGTATTGTAGCTGTAAATAAGTGGGACGCAATAGAAAAGGATCAGAAAACTATAGACAAATTTAAAAAAGATTTCCAAAATACCCTCGGATTCATGCCTTACGCTCAAATGTTAGCAATATCTGCAAAAACCGGACAAAGAGTAAATAATCTCTTTACACTTATAAATGAATCTTATAACTCTTACGTTACAAGAATCTCAACAGGAACTCTCAATGACCTTCTATCCGAATCCTTGGCACGAGTACCCCCTCCAACAGATAAAGGAAAACGTCTCAAAATATACTACATGACTCAGGTAAACATAAAACCGCCTACGTTTGTATTTTTTGTAAACAAAAAGGATCTGTTTCATTTCTCGTACCAAAGATATTTAGAAAACTGTATCAGAAATACTTTTGGGTTTAAAGGTACTCCCATACACTTTATAATAAGAGAAAAAGGCGAAAACAAACTATAAAAAATACATTTTATTTTACCTAGAACATTTAAAAGGAGGCAAAGAGGAAAAAACAATTTTAAAAATTTAAATTTTTTCCTAATCTTAAAATGATTAAGCACATATATTTATTTTTACATCAATACTACCTTGAACTTATCTTATTATCCATAGTATCTTATTTAATAGGAAGTATAAACTTTTCGATTATCGTTACCAAACTTAAAAAAGTGGATGATATACGTACTGTAGGCAGCGGAAATGCCGGATTTACAAATGTTTTAAGAAGCATAGGAGTTGGTCCGGCTATTATTACGTTTGCAGGAGATTTTCTAAAAGGAGTCTTTGCCGTATACTTATCAAAACTTATAATTCAAATTAATCCTTTGGCAGAAAACAATATGTTTATACTGCAATACAGTGCATATCTATCAGGACTTGCTTGTTTACTCGGTCATCTTTACCCGTGTTTTTTCAGGTTCAAGGGCGGAAAGGGTATACTTACTTCATGGGCTGTCACACTTCTTATAGACTACCGCATTTTTTTTATAATGATCTCAATATTTTTAATCGTAGTGATTATATTTAAGATAATTTCATTGGGGTCACTTGCAGCAGCAGTTTCTTATCCGGCAGTAACTTTCTTCGTAACTTACTTTTGGGATTGCAGCAAAGATTGTAATATTACATATGTAATGATGTGTACCGGGATATCATTTATAGTAGGAACAATAGTACTATATAAACATATACCAAACATAAAAAGACTTCTAAATGGTACAGAGAAAAAAATATCAATGAAGAAAAAAGGAGAATAATATTTATGAAATCATACGTAGTTCATTTAATTCGTCATGGAATAACAAGCGCAAACTTAAACGGAGAATATGCGGGTGTAAAAGACGTCCCTCTTTGCGACCTTGGCAGAGAAAAACTCAAAGAACTTAAAAGTAAATACGAATATCCAAAAGTAGATGCATATTACAGCAGTCCCCTTTCAAGGTGCAGAGAAACTTGCAGTATAATTTATCCTCAGGCTTCGCCGATAATTGTAGATGGCTTAAAGGAATGTAACTTTGGCGATTGGGAAGGAAAAACAGCAAAAGAACTTGGAAACAATGAAGAATTCAGAACATGGCTCAAAAGCAGACAGCAATTATCACCTCCTAACGGTGAAAGTGGAATAGAATTTGGAAAAAGAATACGTAAAAGCTTTGAAGGTGTAATTGAGGACCTATTAAAAAAAGGTATTACTTCCGCAGCAGTATTTGCTCATGGCGGAGTAATAATGTCTCTTTTATCTATTTACGGACTTCCTAAAAAAGATTTTTACAGTTGGGTCGTATCCAACGGATGCGGATATTCATTAAGGATAACGCCATCTTTGTGGATGAGAGATAAAGTACTTGAAATATTTGGCGAAGTCCCTCCAGGACATGATCAAGGTCTCACCGGAGACTTTAAATACTTAATGGAACAAGCTAAAAATTTAGCTTCAAGTAAATTAGAATAAAAATACTGTAGAGGTAAATTAGAAATGAAAAAGAAATTTAAATATATTACTATATCACTGGCAATTTTAACAGTTATAACCGCATTGGCTGTAATTACATATGGGAAGATAAAAGATTCGAATTACAAAAAACGAGAAGAAAACTATAAAGTAGTTTCAATAGTCGGAGGTCTTGGAAACCAAATGTTTCAGTATGCTTTCAGCTTAGCTCTTGCAAATGAAAGCAATTGCAATGTCTATTATGATTTATCCTTTTATGGAGAAGAAAATCAATCACAGTATCCAACTGTAGAAGAAATAATAGAAAATCATGAACTTAGCAATTATAATGCTAAAAGAAAATTTTGTTTAAAAAACTTTAATATAAATTACCAAATAGCTGATAATGAACAAATAGAAAACTGTACTTCCAAAATAGATCAAGACGTTATTGCAGAAAAAGGAATTAAAAACTTTAATAACAGTCAGCATGAATATATCTTTGGCTATTTTGAGACCCTAGAGCTTTTCGATTTTGAAAAATACAGAGATATTTTCTCTAAAGCATTTACTATAAAAGTAGATATGGATGAAAAAAATAAAGATATGTTAAAAAGAATAAAAGAGTCAAGTTCTATAGCCATTCATATAAGAAGAACTGATCACGGAGTCCTTGGATTTACAAATCTTAAATATTATGATAAAGCAGTCGATTATATGGTATCTAAAATAAAAAATCCACATTTCTTTATTTTTTCAGATGACATAAATTGGGTAAAAGAAAATTTTAAATTAGACTATCCAAACACAACCGTAGATATAAATAATGACGACACAAACTATTTTGACTTTGAACTAATGAAAAATTGTAAACATCAAATAATTGCCAACAGTACTTTTTCATGGTGGGCTGCTTGGCTCAACCCAAATAAAGAAAAAATAGTCATAGCCCCTACTCCTTGGTTCCTAAAAGACGAAAGAAACTACATGATGCCAAAAGACTGGATAAGAATACAAGAAGATTAAAAAAATCTCGAGCATTCTTCCGGAAAGGAGAAAAAATCATTGAAGATACTTTTACATACTTGCTGTGCACCATGTTCAGTGAAATGTATAGATATATTAAAAGAAAACGGTTTTGAATTAACAGTGTTTTGGTATAATCCAAACATTCATCCATGGACTGAATATAAAGCGAGAAAAAGCACTTTAATTGAATACTGCGCTAAAAATAATATAGATATTTTAGTTAAAGACGAATACGGCCTTAAAAATTTTATTAGGGATATTTATCCTGACTTTAGTTCCGCCAGATGCGAAATGTGCTATAGAAAACGAATGGAAGAAACGGCTAAACATGCTTTTAAAGAAAAATATGATAGTTTTTCAAGTACTTTGTTAATAAGTCCATATCAAAAGCACGATATAATTCATACAGTCGGATTAGAAATGGCGAAAAAGTATAAAACTAAGTTTACCTATATAGACTTTCGCCCCTATTTTCGAGAGGGTCAACAAGTGGCAAGAAAGATTGGACTATATATGCAAAAATATTGTGGATGTATCTTTAGTGAAGAAGAAAGATATACATCATAAATATGCATTATAAATAAAAATAATCTATAAACTTTTTAAAGCAGAAAGGATAGAATAAAAAGATGGGCCAAAGAAAAGATTTAAGAAATATAGCAATTATAGCTCATGTAGATCATGGCAAGACCACACTCGTAGATCAGATGCTTAAACAAAGCGGTATTTTCAGGTCAAATGAGACTGTTGCAGAAAGAGTAATGGATTCAAATGATCTTGAAAGAGAACGAGGAATTACAATACTTTCAAAAAATACAGCCGTAATGTACAACAATACCAAAATAAATATAGTCGATACCCCGGGTCATGCCGATTTCGGAGGTGAAGTTGAAAGAATACTTATGATGGTAGACGGGGTTATCCTTTTAATAGACGCTTTTGAAGGCTGTATGCCACAAACAAGATTCGTACTTAAAAAAGCTTTAGAACTTAAAAAGACACCCATAGTAGTTCTTAATAAAATAGATAGACCGGGCGTAAGACCAAAAGAAGTAGTAAACGAAGTATACGATTTATTTATAGAACTCGGTGCAGACGACTCCCAAATAGAATTCCCCGTATTATACGCTTCAGGACGTCATGGATACGCATTGCTTGATCTAAATGAAACAGCAAAAGATTTAACCCCTCTTTTTGAAACTATAATAAAAGAAGTTCCTCCTCCAAACGGCGATATAGAAGGGCCGCTCCAAATATTATTTTCGAATATAGATTATGATGAATATGTTGGAAGAATAGGTATAGGTAGAATTGAGAGAGGAAGCGTAAAGGTAGGACAATCCGTAGTATTATGTTCATCTGACGGACAAACTAAAAACGTAAAAATTACAAAACTTTATCAATTTGAAGGATTAAAAAGAGTCGAAGCTGAGTCCGCATCCCTTGGGGATATAATATCTGTAGCCGGAATATCCGGCCTTAATATAGGAGAAACAGCTTGTGATCCTCAGAAAATAGAACCTCTACCTTTTGTCAAAATTGATGAACCTACTGTTTCTATGATGTTCATGGTAAATAATAGTCCTTTTGCGGGGAAAGAAGGAAAGTTTGTAACGTCAAGAAACATCAGGGACAGGCTCTTTAAAGAAGTTGAAACAAATGTTGCCATGAAAGTTGAAGAAACAGATTCGGCAGATACTTTTAAAGTGTCCGGAAGAGGAGAACTTCACCTTTCAATACTCATCGAAACTATGCGAAGGCAAGGATACGAATTTCAAGTATCAAGACCCAAAGCCATAATGAAAACAATAGACGGCAAACTTTATGAGCCTATAGAAATACTCATGGTGGAAGTACCGGATAATTACGTAGGAGCAGTAATAGAAAAGCTGGGACCCAGAAAAGCTGAAATGGTAAATATGACTACTAAGTCCACAGGAGTAACACAAATTGAATTCAGAATACCTTCAAGGGGACTTATGGGATATAGGTCGGAATTCCTAACCGATACAAATGGAAACGGTATAATGAATTATATATTCGATAAATATGAACCATTCAAAGGAGAAATCGTCCAAAGGCAGCAAGGGTCAATAGTTGCCCATGAAACGGGAACTACAACGGGATACGGTCTCTTTGCAGCTCAAGACAGAGGAAGACTGTTCATAGGACCGGGTATACCCGTATATGAAGGAATGATAGTGGGTGTAAGTCCGAAATCAGACGATATCGTAGTAAACGTATGCAAAAAAAAGCATATAACCAATATGAGAGCATCCGGGTCAGATGAGGCATTAAAACTTACCCCCCCAAGTATACTAAGTCTCGAGCAGTCCATAGAATTTATTACTGACGATGAGCTTGTAGAAGTAACTCCCAAAAGTATAAGGCTTAGAAAAATAATACTTTCAAAAGAACAACGTATGAAAAAACAATCGAAAAAATAAAGCTATGAAATTTGATTTCATAGCTTATATTATTAAAACTCAAATTCTGATAAGTGTTGTGTTGCAGTTAGTATCAACCCTATAATCTTAGACCTCCCTTCTAAAGTCTTGCTATTAGGTCCGTTGTCAGTATTTTTTTTAGACTTAGAACTATAGTCAATACATGAACTTTTAATTTTACTTAAATTATTTTTAATATCTTTAACACCTTTTCCGTTTTCTAAATTTTTTGCACATACAATGCATATATTATAGAAATTTTGAAAATGTCCTTTTAATAGAAGTTTACCTTTTGATAAATTCTTATGAGAATTTATAAATCTCTCTTTCACTTCTTTAAAATAATTATTAACGTCATTAATATATTTTTTTTTGGCATTATTAAATTTGCTTAATCCTTTCTTATAATCTGGGTTTATTAAACTATTAACTACACTATCAAGTGATTTTCCTGCATATTGAATACGTATTGTACTATCGGAAGAAAAAGATAATTTAAAATTTAATTCAGCATTTAGGCTTTCTTTAAAATCAGATCCAAATTTTTTGCAGGTTGTAATATATTCATTTTTATTTTCAGTGTTAAAATTAAAATAGTTACTTATACATTTGTCGCCAAAAGTAGAAAACTTTTCTGATGTATATGTTCCTAAAGCCATAAAACATCTCTCCTTTTATTACCAAATTATAGTAAAAATTATATCAAAAAAAAAAATAGTCAATATTTTTATGATTTTTAACTATATTTCTTCAAAATTAAATTTGAGCAAAAAATAAAGTTATAAGTGCTACTATAATTTATCACCTATAACTTTTAATATATGTTTATTTATAATTACTAATTAATTAAAAATAATTTTAAGTTTCGCCTTTATTTATAATAAATAAGGCTATTTATTATTAATTCTCATATGCCTCGTATATCTGGCTTTTTTCATGACAGTATGCAATAATTTATTCCTCTTTTGCAGCAAATCAGAGATAGGAATAAAACTACCATTTTTTTCGTCAATTTGTAAATGTATACTTGATCTATAATTACAGGCTATTAAACCATTATTGCTCTTGTCTGACATAAAAAGACTTACAATTGAGGCATATGCTAACATACACGATAAAACAGAGCCAACAATAGCATGTATCATACTACTTCACTCCTGATAAAAAACCGACCTACAATAGTTTACTAAAATACTATTTTTTTCTTGTCCACATCAACCATCCTCTCTCTACATAATAAACAACATCTGATATCATAGATATTGTCTATAAAAAATTATACTATATTTGTTATTGTTTTGTCAATATCGGTTAATGTAATTACATATTTCTATCAATTATGTATATAATTTGTTTTTGCTATTATATTTCCATCACTAATGTATAATCTCGGTACTCTTTTTCCAATTAAACACACTATTTCGTAACTAATTGAATCCATATATCCGGCAAGTTCGTCTACAAAAATACAATGTTTTTCATCCCTTCCAAATACAGTCACAATATCTCCCTGACATACATCATTTATGCCAGACACGTCAAGCATAAGCTGATCCATACATACTCTTCCTATCACATTAACACGTTTTCCCCTTACAAGCATAAAAGATTTATTTGAAAATTTAGTTGAATACCCATCTGCATATCCAATAGGTACAGTCGCAACCTTAATATCTTTATCAGACACATACTTTCTACAATAACTAACACTTGACCCTTTAGGAAGATCTTTTATCTGAGACACAACCGTCTTAAGAGACATTACGGGGCTAATATTTATATTTCTTGCTATACCGTCTGACGGCTTTAAACCGTAAAGTATTATACCAGCTCTAACCATATCAAGGTGCATTTCAGGATAGTTAATTATTCCCGCACTATTACAGCAATGTCTAAGGCCGAATTTTACCCCTATTAATTCTAATCTGTTAATAACTTCCATAAAGTTATTAAACTGCATCTTAGTATAATCACTATCAGATAAATTATCCGCAGAAGAAAAATGCGTAAAAATACCCTCGCTAATTAACTCTTTACTTTCAAACAATTCTTTAATTTTTTTTGCAGATTCTTCATATTCATTACCATTTCTGCAAATAAAACCAATTCTGTTCATTCCCGTATCTATCTTAAAGTGGATTTTAATCTTTATTCCCGCTTTTTTACATTCCTCTATTACTTTTTTTCCATATTCATAAGATAAAATCGTCTGAGAAAGATCGTACTCATAAACTTTACTTATCATATCGTTCGGCGTATATCCAAGAATCAAAATAGGCTTTTTTATACCATATTTTCTAAGCTGGATCGCTTCTTCCAAATTAGAAACTGCAAACCAATCAGTACCTATTTTTTCAAGCTGTCTTGCTACGTACTTGACACCATGTCCATAAGCGTCAGCCTTAACTACAGACATAACTTTCGTATCTTTTTTTACAAGACGTCTAACTTCACAAAAATTATGCTTTATCTCATCTAAGTCTATCTCACACCAAGTTCTCTTAAAAAAATCTTCCATTAAAAAATCTACCTTCAAACATAAATTATTTTTTCTATTATATGATTTAAAAACTATCCAATATTCTGGACCATATAAGCCAAAATAATTCTTTTGGCATATAGATTATACTACCTCATAAAACTATTTTAAATAAATTGAATTAAATTTCCTAAATCGGTCAATAATGATTTTATACATATCATGGACGGAGGAAATTTAGGTGCAATACAAAGTTGAAATATGCGGTGTAAATACATCGAAATTAAAAGTACTGCCTGAAAAAGAAAAAATGCGTCTTTTGAAGCTCGTAAAAGAGGGAGATCAAAAGGCACGGGATCAACTGATACAAGGCAATTTAAGACTTGTTCTGAGCGTCATACCAAAATTTACAAACAGAGGTGAATCCTTAGACGATTTATTTCAAATAGGGTGCATTGGTCTTATAAAATCCATAGATAATTTTGACATTTCTCAAAACGTAAGGTTTTCTACTTACGCCGTACCAATGATAATAGGCGAAATCAGGAGATATTTAAGGGATAATAGCTCTGTAAGAATAAGTAGGTCAATGAGAGACATCGCCTATAAGGCTATCCAAATAAAAGAAAGAATGATCAACGAAAACAACAAAGAACCAACTATCGAAGAAATCGCTCAAGAAATGGAAGTACCTTCTGAAAATATTGTTTTGGCCTTAGAATCTATTGTAGAACCTGTTTCTTTGTATGAACCTGTATTTTCCGACGGAAATGATACTGTATATGTAATGGACCAAATTGGCGACAAAAACGACGACAGCAATTGGCTTGATGAAATTGCTTTAAAGCAGTCTATTAAAGACCTTAACAAACGTGAAAAACAAATTCTCTCTTTACGATTTCTTAAAGGTAAAACTCAAATGGAAGTAGCAAGTGAAATAGGTATTAGTCAGGCTCAGGTTTCACGCCTTGAAAAAGGTGCTATGAAAAAAGTAAAAAAGCAAAAATAATTTTTTATAAAACTCTTGATTTTATTAAATTTATATAGTATGATTATAATATAAATTTAATATATCAAAGGGGATTTCATATGACAATAAAAGAAGCACTTCCCATGATCAATACAGGAATTATAGCACTTTTTGTGGTATTGTTTGGACTTCAATACAATCAAAATAAAAATCTCAAAGCATCAATTCAGAATTTGCAGAACAATTTTAATAAGCAACAAAATCTCATTTCTGAAGAAGATCAGGATAAACTCAATTTTATACTATATGGTGATTGCACCTACGAACAAAATGATAATTACGAATATGTTCCCACGACTATTGAAGAACGTATGAGGACTGTAATAGTTAGTTCAGATAATAGTAATGAGGGACTAAATAATATTTGTCAAAAAGATTGGCCTCTAAAAGATGGTTATAAGTACCAATATCGTGAAGATTGTGAAGATAAGAGCATGTCTATGCGCGAGGAAGCTTTGTTTAGAAAATGGGGAATAAATGGTGTAGAAGAAATGGTTGTTATCGTGGATGAAAATAATAATATAGTAAATAATAATATTTTTAATAGCATATTAAAAGATAATGAGCAAAATTAAAGTTTTAATTAGGTGATATTTAAAGTAAAAAGGTACCAATTAACTAGTAAATGGTTTTACAGTTAATCGGTACTAATAATTTTTATAAAATTATTGATTTTTATCATATTTTATAGTAAAATTTTACTATAATTTATTTAATTTTGAGGTGATTTTTATGAAAACACAACATTTATTTTTCGCATCATCTGCATTACTTGTATTTGTCGTTTTAATTATACAAATCAGACAAATCCATCTTCTTGAAAATACAGTAAATAGACTAGAAAATAACTATTCTAACTTAAATATAAATCTTACAACCAGCTTGACAAATTTAAATTCAAGCTTAACAACTCTAAATTCAAATATAACAAATTTAAATTCTCAACAAATAGCAAAATCCCAAATATCTTTGCGAGAAATGCCCCGCAGAATAAGAGTATCTCAATCTAACCCATCGCTTTCACCTTTATTCGACTCAAATAATCTACCGGAACCGTCGCCTTTAAATAGCAACATCTAGTATCTTATCAAAACAATATCTACATTTTAAATATAAATAACATTTACCCTACTCCTAAATCTGTATTGTTTATAAGAAGTTCAGCCTTTCCTCCATATTTTTTATCAAATTTTTTGTAATATTTAGGATATACGTCATTTAAAAATTTACGTATTAAATCTTTATCAATCAAAACTTCATTTTTAGTATTTTCGTTAAATATATTTAAATTAAAGTATTCAAAATATTTGTCTGCTGTCTCTATGTCATTTACGACGTCCTCTATAGTCTGCCCTTTTATTCCAAAAAGCAGACAAATCCCCTGAAAATATTCAGCTATCTGGGAAGCAGTAATTTCTTTTGAGATTTTCTTGCCCCATTTTTCACGTATTTCACCATTAAAAGTTTCTACTCCCGTTCTAAACTTTACATTAATACCAGAAAAAAACTTTCTAATATCATCAAGCTTATTTCTATACATCCAATGAGATTCAAACCAAATAGTATGTATACCTTTTTCTATGACTTTTTTTCTTATTTTTTCAAGTGTTTTACGGTCTATTTCATTTACAGATCCAGAATTAATTACGTCAATAACACCAAATTCTCCGGTAATTAAATCTATAACCGGAGAATTAACACTATATGGGTCCTCGCTTACATCCAAATAGTAATCACAAAATGCACATTTCTTTGCAAGTCTACAACCTGTGCCCTGCAATAAGACCATTTCACGAGATAAATTTTTATATATTTTTGAATATCTATTTAAAGTAATTTCCATTTTTAAACTTCCAAATTCTCTAAAATTCGCCCTCATTACCAGATTCATATTCCGATTTTTTATTCCCGGTCTCAAATCCGGACTCAATAAGATTTACCAGACTTTCAACAGCATCTTTTTCATCTTTGCCATCAGCAATTATACGTATATTAGTTCCACCAACTATTCCAAGAGATAAAACACCCAATAAACTTTTAGCATTTACTCTTCTTTCTTCTTTTTCAACCCAAATTGAAGATTCAAATTCATTGGCCTTCTGGATAAAAAATGTGGCCGGACGAGCGTGAAGTCCTACCTGATTTTTTACATCTACCTCTTTGTCATACATATAAACTTCCTCCAAACAATCAGATTTTAAATTTCGACAAATTACCATAATTTCATAGTGTATAAAGAATAATAATATTATAATTTTATACTATTAATATGTGTTTAGTCAACAAAAAATCATTTTTTAGCACGTTTATCTATACTTCTTTTCAAATTATACAAATCGATTGTGCACGATGACAAAAAAATACTTGAATTTTGTATATGATTAACATTTTATGGGTACCCAAAATTTACAGTAAATCTTTACGATATTTTTCAGTCTCCAAAATAGACTGTCTTTTTTTCCACTCATCTATATTTTTATGATGTCCTGAAATCAGTACGCTTGGTACTTTCATACCCATCCATTCAAACGGACGTGTATATTGAGGATATTCAAGTTTACCATCGTAATGACTTTCTTCCTGAAAACATACGTTATCAGACAGTACCCCAGGCACCATCCTACTGATTACGTCTATTAAAACAAGTGCAGGAAGTTCTCCTCCGGTTAATACATAATCTCCTATAGATATTTGATCATCAACTATAGAACCTATAATACGCTCATCAATACCCTCATAATGACCGCAAAGTATACAAATATTTGGATCTAAAACCAAAGACTTGGCGACTTGCTGATTAAGTCTCCTGCCCTTTGGCGACATATATATAAGTTTAGGTTTAGTTCCCCTTAACTTACATACCTCTTTAAAACAATCATATATGGGCTGTGTCTTCATAACCATTCCCTTACCGCCTCCATAAGGCTCATCATCCACTCTTTTGTGCTTGTCTTTGGCATAATCGCGTATCTGGTGCATCTTTATGTCAAGGAATCCCCTTTTCCTTGCTCTGCCAATAATGCTTGTTGATAAAACGGTCTCAAAGATTTCGGGGAAGAGGGTCATTACGTCTATATTAATCATCAAAAAGTCCTTGAATAGGCCTTATCGATATATGATTGGTTTCTAAGCTTATATCTTTAATTACGTCGTCAATGACGGGTATTAAATATTCTTTCCCCTTGTTATTTCTTATAGAATAGACGTCATTGGCTCCCGTTTTAATTACGTCCTGAACCACACCGTAATTTTCAGCCGTATCTACGTTCAGAACATTCATACCAATCAGATCTTGTATTAGATATCTGTCCTCATCCACCTCAATATCCTCGCGTTTGGCATATATAGTTTTTCCAACTAAACTTTTTGCGTAATCTTTATGAGTCATTCCTCTAATATTTACCAAAATTATAGTTTTATACTCTCTAAAAGAAACAATATCCAGTTTTTCTTTACCCTCGTCTATAAAATAGTTACCTATCTTAAAAAAAACAGTAGGATTATCACACCAATGCTCTACTTTAAGTTCTCCTCTAAGACCCCTTGCACCAATTATCCTTCCAACTTCTATATACTCTTTTTTCATATAAACGCACCTACTCCTCTATTAAAAAGACAACAAAATGTCGAGGCAACACGAATTACTCGACACAATTTTTATTATTGTCGTTTTCCCCTATCTGAACTAAAGATTTAGTACCTTTTTTCACATCCGATGCTCTAACGATTCTACGCAAAGCTTTAGCAATTCTACCTTTTTTGCCAATAATTCTTCCAACGTCCGCCTCGTCAACGCATATTTTGTAATTCACAGTTCCATCATCAAGCGGTTTATCTATCTTCACCTTTACGCAGTCTTTATTTGTAACAAGTCCCCTGGCAAGGAACATCAAGAGCTCTTCCATAATAGTACCCTCTTATAAATTTATTTAGATTCTTTTATTTTCTTGATAATATCCTTTACTCTGTCTGTAGGCTGAGCACCGTTTAGTATCCATTTATCCACTTTTTCAACGTCTATCTTAATTTCTTCAGGATTCTTTAAAGGATTATAATATCCAATTTCTTCTATAAATTTACCGTCTCTCGGGCTGCGTGCGTCCGCTACGACTACTCTATAAAAAGGATTCTTTTTAGCACCCATTCTTTTAAGTCTTATTTTTACTGCCATATTAAATTACACTCCTATTAAAAATTTAAATTTATTTATATATCACTTGAATTATCGCATAATTCCGGGAAATCCAAAACGCGGAAACCTTTTTTTACCTTTACCGCCGAATTGTTTTGTAAATTTTTGCATTTGCTCAAACTGTCTTAAAAGCTTATTTACGTCTTCTACCTTCATACCGCTGCCCAAAGCTATTCTTTTCTTTCTGGAAGGATTTATTATACTTGGTTTTTTTCTTTCTTTTTCAGTCATGGAAAGGATGATAGCACATGTTCTGTCGAGTATTTTATCATCAATGTCTACGTCTTTTAAATGTTTATCAAGACCGGGCAGCTTTCCAAGTATTGATTTAAGAGGTCCCATTTTTCTTATCTGCTTAAACTGCTCCATTAGATCATTTAAATCAAAACTATTTTGTTCAAGCTTTTGTGCCATCTTTTCAGCTTGTTTTTTATCAAAATTTATCTTGGCATCTTCAATTAAAGTTAGTACGTCTCCCATACCAAGTATTCTTGAAGCCATTCTATCGGGATGGAAAACCTCAATATTATCAAGTTTTTCACCAACGCCTACAAATTTAATAGGTTTTCCCGTAATTGCCTTTATCGAAAGTGCTGCACCACCTCTTGCGTCTCCGTCAAGCTTTGTCATTATAATACCGGAAATATCGAGCTTTTCATCAAAGGATTTTGCAACATTTACTGCATCTTGACCAGTCATTGCATCAACTACCAGTAAAATTTCGTTTGGATTTACAGCCTCTTTAATATTTAAAAGTTCGTTCATTAATTCTTCATCGATATGAAGTCTTCCGGCTGTGTCAATTATGACAATGTCATTACCGTAATCTTTGGCATGAGAAACCGCACGCTTAGCAATCTCTACGGGGTTTAACGTTCCTTCCTGAAAAACAGATACCCCTACATTCTGACCTAAAACTTCAAGCTGTTTTATAGCAGCCGGTCTGTATATATCGCAAGCTGCAAGAAGTGGTCTATGCCCCTGACTTTTAAGCATTTTAGCAAGTTTTGCCGCATGCGTGGTTTTACCCGCACCCTGCAGACCACACATCATTATAATGCACGGTGGTTTTGAGGGAATATTTAATTTACTGTAATTTTCCCCCATAAGGGAAGTAAGCTCTTCATTTACAATCTTAATTACCATCTGAGCCGGAGTAAGGCTTTCCATAACATTTGCTCCTACGGCTCTTTCAATAACTTTATTTGTAAACTCCTTGGCAACTTTAAAATTGACGTCCGCTTCTAAAAGAGCAAGCCTAATCTCCCTCATAGACGACTTAACATCAGATTC
Organism: uncultured Eubacteriales bacterium; assembly: GCA_948762645.1. Classification (GTDB taxonomy): domain Bacteria; phylum Bacillota; class Clostridia; order Oscillospirales; family Acutalibacteraceae; genus CAQBRY01. The sequence goes on from CAQBRY010000005.1 coordinate 30,018, forward strand.
AGAAAGTTTTCCCTTAGACCGAAGTCTTTTAAATGCCCCGGATATCTTTTCAGACAAATTTTCAAAAGCCAATATATCACCCCACTTTCTAAATATCCATAAGAGCCTCAGATATATTTTTGATCCTTAAAGCCTCACTTTTTATCTTTAAATCAGAATAATTTGAAGAATTTAGCTTTACTATCTTCTGTGCAGATTCTCTAATTTTATCAAGATTATCCTTTAAATAGTTAAACTTTTCTAAAAATAAAAGTTTAGACTCCAAGTCGAAAAGGTACACCTCAGATCTTTTAATTAGGTCCCATATTCCTTGTCGCGTCATACCTAATATATCAGATATTTCGGATAGAGATAAATCTTGATTATAATAATAGTCTAAGGCATCATAGTGGTTTTTCTTTAGAACTTTTCCATAAACATCTAAAAGCTGGGATACTTTAATTTCTTTATTCACGTAAATTCTTCCTTTTGAATGTAAAGAAATTTTCTTTACACCTTTTAAAAGTTTAAAGTATGGGTAAGAATTTGTCAATATCTAAAAGTAAAATTTTCAGTTTTAGACATTGACTAAAAATATCGATTTATATATAATATTTTTATAAATTATTTACAGGAGGTATAAATATGGCAATAACAGAAGAAGCAGTTTATAACCTTGCAAAAAAAATGCCTGCACCAATTGGTAATATAAAAATAAATGCATGGGAAATTTTAAAGCCAGAACTTAAAAAAGCGATAGCTGAAATTAAAAATAACAATATATTATATCCTGAAACTAAAGAGAGACTTATTGGTAACATATATGCTTACTTTGTTCATTGGTTTGAGGTTGTAACAGGAGGAGGGGTATCAGGCTGCTTTAAACCACAAAATATTGCTGAAAGTCTTATGAAAGAAAATTTTAACAGAAGATGTGAAAATTACTTTAAAGAAGTAGAAAACAACTTAAAAAAATAAATAATTAAAAATTATTAAATACAGCCTTGCTTAATTATAAAATAAAAAATAGTAATTATAATAAAAAATTTTTACCAAATTATATGCAAAAGGAATGATTTACTGTGGCAAATAAATCTTACACCGAAAATAAAACGAAATTAATTAATCTTACAAAAAACGCTTCATTTAAAATTAATCCTATATACTTCGATATTTCAGGTAAAATAAATGGTCTTTTTTCAAAATTAAAAAGCACATACGGTGAAGAAGCCATACTTATACCTATATATGACGCCTTAAAAGGTTATCCCGTCATCAACATTTATGTATGGCGAGACGAGGTTAAAAAGGAGTTAGAAAAAAATTTAAAAATTGTAATTACCAACACTTTGATACCCAAAGCTACGCAAGGATTGCAACAAGCCATTAGTGACGACAAAATAAAACGTAAAGAGGACGAGGAGGCTGAACGCAAACGCAAAGAAGAACATTTTGAAAAAACAAAACTCACCATATTGAAAAAACTTGGCTATGTAGAAGGTAAAAGAGGAAGTCAGGACAGTTCACCTGATATAGAAAAATGGATGATAACCAATGCCAGTGATGGTTTAAGTAAAACTGTCAGAGGATTTTGGATTAATGATATTCAAAAAATTAATAATATGGGAGCATTAAATAATTTTTTAAGACAAAACCGTCTTGTTTTCAAAGACGATCATCTTTTACGTGGAAGGTAATAATATAAAATAGTTTTTAATAAAAAATCGATGAATTTTTTCATCGATTTTTTATGTACGTATATTTATGGAAGTCAAAAGGCAAAATCAGCTTCATTATAAAACATTGTATATAGTGCATAAATTTATTATAAACTATTGACATTATATATAATTATATTATTAATTATTTATAGAAAGGGTTTTATATTGTGTCAGAAAATGAAAATGTTGTTTCACCTCCCCACCTCCTCCGCTATCAAAAAATGCTACTCCACAAGATAAAACCGATTATAAAAAAGCATTGCAACAACTTAAAAACGCCAAAAAAGCAATAGATATAGCACGTGGAAAAACAAATGAAGCAATAGAATCTAAAAAAGCAGAAATAAAAAATCTGCATTCTGCAATGTCTCTTAATTCTATTCTTAAAAATAATACCTCCGATTACAAAAAATCAAATCTTCAACAAAAATATGCAGCATTAAATAGTATATTTAATGTTTTTGAACAATCAACTATTGCCAGAGATTGTGCAAATGCAATTAAAAAGGCCTCTCAGAGTACGGGAACTAAAATCCCAGGAGTTCCAGCCGAGGCAGTTATAGCACCTGTTGCCGACTTACAAGCAGCATTTGCTAAATTTGGGAAAAAATAAATTTTTAAAAACTAAAAGCTATATGATTAAAAAATATCATGTAGCTTTTTATTTTTTAACCTTTACCAATTTTTTATTATCATATTATTTTTTAATAAGTAATAAATATGAAAGCAGGAGAATAAAAATTAATACACTTGTAAATAAAGGGAGAGGTTAAAAATGAATTACGACGTAGGGAAAAATACAGTCTCTGTAAACCACATAATTTTTGATGGCTGTCAGGAATCGCCAATTGATGTAGAGTTTAGTCTTCCGGATTACTGCCCGGACATACAAAGAATACTTAAATGTCACGTATCTCCTCAAATAGAATCAAGGAGCATCTCCGGCGACAGACTCAACATCGAAGGAACCATAAACATACACCTAATCTATCTGGACCCCGATAAAATGCAAATCAGATGCTGCGAAAACTCAAGTTCTTTTTCAAGCTCAATAGATATTAAGTCAAATCCCGAAAACGCTTTTCCAACAACTTCAATTAAGCTCGGATATTTAAACTGTAGAGCAACCAGTCCGAGAAAAATAGACATCCACGGAGCATTTTCAATCTGTGCCAAAATTTACGACAAGGAGGAAATGCAAATACCATCGCGTATAAGCGGAGATGATATACAGCAAAAAATATTAAATATTCCCGCAAGCGATCTTGTAGGCATAGGTCAACAACAATTTTCTATTAATGAAGTACTGGATTTGGGTCAGGGTAATTTTACGCCTGAAAAAATAATAAGGTCAAGTGCAAACTTTAATTTAGAAGACTACAAATACGTCTCCGGAAAAATAGCTGTTAAAGGAG
>CAQBRY010000005.1:33142-37693 GCA_948762645.1 uncultured Eubacteriales bacterium
GTCCGGACACAGACCAGATTGACTCTATGGAATATTCTATACCCGTAAGTCAGCTTGTAGACGTACCGGGAGCAGATGAAAACAGTAAATGCGTTATAAACGTTGAGGTGCTCAGTCACAACGAAAAACTCACAAACGAATCTTCTGACGAGAATCTGGTATCCGTGGACATTAAAGCCGTAGCTACAATCATGGCGTACGAGGATAAAGAAATAAGCCTGGTTACAGACGCATATTCAACAGAGTTTAACATTGAAACTACAAATGACTATATAAGAATATGCAAATTGGAAGACGTCATAAACGACACGTTTTCAGCAAAAACAAACGTAGAGCTTCCGGATATAAAAGTCTCTAAAATAATAGACAGTTTCGCAGAAATAATTACGTCAAGCGCATATAAAGAGGACGACAAAATTCAAATTACAGGCAAAGCCAACCTATACGTCTTTGGAGTAGACAGCGAATCCATACCTTTCTATATCGAAAGAATAATAGAAATAAACCACGAAAGACCTTTCACAGACGAATCCATAGACAATCTTGAAATATACACTAAGATCGTACCGTCAGGGGTAAACTACAGGATCGCAGGAAACGACAGTTTAGAAATAAAAATAGACTTTAAACTTTTGACAGACGTATTCTCCTGCACCAAGCACAGCGCAGTTACAGCAGCATCAACAGACTCCCAAACACCAAAATCCAAAGATACCTCCTCGGGACTTACAATCTACTATACGCAAGAAGGAGAAAACGTCTGGGACATAGCCCGTAAATACTATACTTCAGAGGATCTAATAAAAAAAGAAAACAATCTTCAGTCAGATATTATAGAGGAAAGTGGAATGTTATTGATACCTATGAAATAAATATAGTATATAAACCCACTTTTAAGCGCCGCTTGTTTTTATAAAGGCGTTAGGACAATTTTTTAAATATGCAAAATTAAATCACAGGAGGAAAAAACAGTGAAGCAGAATAATATCTACAAAGATATATCTCAAAGGACGGGCGGCGATATATATATTGGAGTCGTAGGACCTGTCAGAAGCGGTAAGTCAAGCTTTATAAAAAAATTTATGGATACTTTGGTTATACCTAACATAAACAATTCAAGTCAAAGAGAAAGGGCTGTGGATGAACTGCCTCAGTCCGCGGCCGGCAGAACTATCATGACAACAGAACCTAAATTTATCCCCGAAGATGCCGTTGAAGTAAACATCGGGGACAACGCAACATTCAAAGCCCGTATGATAGACTGCGTAGGATACATAGTACCAAGTGCCCTTGGGTACATCGAAAACGATAACCCAAGAATGGTCATGACGCCGTGGTTCGACGAAGAAATACCTTTTAACATGGCAGCTGAAATCGGAACCAAGAAAGTAATTACGGATCATTCAACGATAGGTCTTGTAATTACCACCGACGGTACCATCAGCGATATCGACAGAGACGAATATGAAGAAGCTGAAGAAAGAGTCATAAGTGAACTTAAAGAAATCAATAAGCCCTTTATCGTACTTTTAAACAGTACAAATCCCTACTCCGAACAAAATAAGTCTCTTTGTGAAGAACTCTCAAACAAATACGGCGTACCTGTTGTACCTGTAAACTGCCTTGAACTTGATGAAAATGAAATTAAAAGAATTTTAGCTCAAATACTTTTTGAGTTTCCGGTTAAAGAAGTAAAAATTAATATACCTAAATGGCTTTCGTCACTTGAAAATGAACATTGGCTAAGATCTTCCATTTATTCTTCGATTAAGGAATCGGCGCAAAAACTTCATAAAATAAGAGACGTACAAAATATTACAGAAGGTCTCTGTGCATGCGAATATGTTACCAAGTCGGGCATAGACTATGTAGATTTGGGAACAGGTCAGGCAAAGGTCGATATGACACTGGACCCAGGTTTATTTTATAAGGTGCTCGGTGAAAAGACAGGTCTTGATATTCCCGACGAAGGGGCACTGATGAACTGTATGCTGGACTTTGCCAAGATGAAGGAAAAATACAGTAAAATCAGTCAGGCCTACGATGAAGTTAATGAGTCAGGATACGGTATAGTAATGCCGTCAATGGAAGAGCTGCATCTTGACGAACCGGAAATTATCAAACAAGGCGGAAAATACGGTATTAAACTAAGAGCCAGTGCACCGTCTGTACACATGATGAAAACAAATATCACAACTGAAATTACGCCTATAGTAGGTTCAGAACAGCAGTCTGAAGAACTGATAATGTATCTTTTACAAGAATTTGAAGAAAATCCGGTAAAAATATGGGAATCAAATATTTTTGGAAAGTCTCTGCATGAACTTGTAAGCGAGGGACTTCACAACAAATTATACCGTATGCCGCCGGATGCCAGAGATAAAATCAAAGAAACTATTGAAAAGGTCATTAATGACGGCTGTAACGGACTTATATGTATAATATTATAAAAAAGAGCCTCCACTTTTCTGGAGGCTCATATTATTTTTAATTCTATATTTAAAAATTACATTTATTCAAAAAATTTTAATAATTACTGCTTCTATATATAAAAATTATTTTAATTATCTTAAATTATGAAATAATAATGTTGATTCTGTAAGAAATAGATTTATTAAAATAAAATTATAATAGTATTAAGATTAGACATTAAAAAATACCCTGGTGTACTATATGGTAATATAGTAAAATATCTCCAAGAAAAATTTTTAAATAGAGGCTACATATGAAAAATAATATTTCTGTCATGCTTAAATGTACTATGCTTATATCCCTCTCTATAATTCTTGGAAAAATATTTGCTTTTAAAATGCCCTTTGGCGGATCAATCAATCTAAGTCCCATTCCAATAATAATATCTTCTGTTATGTTTGGTCCTTCGTGGGGTGTATACACCGGTTTTACTTATAGCATTATAAAAATAATACTTGGATTTCATGCTCCCCCTACTATAAATCCCGTCCATGTAACGGGGGTGATCCTTCTGGACTACATAATACCTTATACTTCTTTAGGTTTATCATCCATATTTAAAATCAAAGGAAAAACATCGATATACCTTGCAGTAACTGCAACAATGATTATACGGCTTATAAGCACCACACTATCAGGAATAATAATTTGGAAAAATCTTTTATTTCCAGACGTAAACATCCTAATTTATTCCCTGATCTATAATGCCATATATATTTTTCCGGAAACTGTTTTAATTTTTATAATATGTCCAATAATATTAAAGCTTATTAACTATAAGGATAAATAAGATTAAAAATGTATATGAAAAAACAGCTTAAAGGAGAAAAAATAAAGTGAAAAAATCAAAAAAATTTTATCACACACATAATGGACATCTTTCCTTTCACCTCATATTCAACTCCCAAACTGATTTTAATATTTACAGCACATTTCAAAAAGCAGCACTTATTTAACTTATATCGTCTGCACCGATAATAAAAAAATTATAAGTATCTTTGAAGCTACTTTACTGTTTATGAAAATAAAATCTTTTTATTAGCCAGTCCTTTTAAGCATATAATAGTTAAATAATATTATTGACATTTTTAATTAATCATGTTAGAGTAATAAAGAATGAATAAAGCAGAATATATTTATATGTTCTCACCTGTGTAGAACTAACTTTCATGGGTTAATATTGACTTAAAAGTGTTAATATTATGTATTAATACTTTTTATATGGTATTAGTCAAGGTGTGAACAAATTTATTCATATCTTGGTTTTTTATTTACGGAGGTGCTTATATATTAACAGCAAAGAGCTTCAAATTAACAACGAAATAGCTGATACAGAGGTCAGAGTTATAGGAGCAGATGGCTCCCAGTTAGGTATAATGTCAATAAAAGATGCCTTAAATTTGGCAAGCAATCAAAACTTAGATCTAGTAAAAATGGCAGCAAACGCAAACCCCGCTGTATGTAAAATAATGGACTACGGCAAGTATCGCTTTGAACAGGCTAAAAAAGATAAAGAAGCCAAAAAAAATCAACATACAATTGATATTAAAGAAATACGTCTTTCTTTAAATATCGATACACATGATTTTGAAACAAAAGTAAATCATGCCATGAGGTTTTCTAAAAATGGCGATAAAATAAAAGTGTCCATTAGATTTAAAGGCAGAGAAATGGGCCACAGCAATATAGGATCACAAGTTATGGACAAATTCGCCAAAGCATGCAGCGAATTTACAAACGTTGAAAAACCTGCCAAATTGGACGGACGCAGTATGATAATGTTTTTATCATCAAAAGCAGCGGGTTCTAAGGCTCAATCAGTAAAGCAAGAATCTTCAAATTTTAAAAATCAATCTTTAAGCAAGGAGTGCAGTAAGGATGCCAAAAACTAAAATAAAAATAAAAACTCACAGTGGCGCCAAAAAACGTTTTAAATTAACAAAAAGCGGTAAAATTTTAAGAGCCCACGCCAATAAAAGTCATATTCTAAATAAGAAAACAAGAAAAAGAAAAAGACTACTTAGAAAAATAGTAGTAACTGATAAATCAAACAGTCCGCAAATAAAACGCTTGATCCCT
>CAQBRY010000006.1:0-33887 GCA_948762645.1 uncultured Eubacteriales bacterium
ATTCAGACCAGCTCTGGGAGACGACAATGAATCCGGAAACAAGGATAATGCTGAAGGTGACGCTTGAGGACGCAGAGGCTGCCGACGAAATATTTACTATTTTAATGGGTGACAAAGTAGAACCAAGACGTGAATTTATAGAAAAAAACGCTAAATATGTACAAAATCTGGATGTGTAGTATTAAACATGAAAGGAGACTTGAAAGCATATGGATAAGGAACTTTTAGATGAAGAAAAAGAGAAAGAAGTAATCGGGGGTACTAAGGGAAAATCAGATGTGTTAGTTCTTTTTAATGGTGAATAATCTGAAAATGTTTGCACTTATTGTGGTAAGAAATATAATATGCCTAAATTTTTAGTAGATTTTTCTTGTCCTTACTGCGGATATGGTGGATATAAGTCGATTGACGGGTGGAGACAATGGTATGAAAATCACAAAAAAGATAATATATAATATTTTTTATAAATTTAATTTTATATATATTAAAAAACTCAATATGTAAAGTATTTGTATATATAATAATATAATATAATAGAAATAAAAAACGAAAGGGAGAACAAAAATGAACGATACAGACCCAAACCCTGAGGGGAATAATTTTAAAGAGGACTATATTTTAAATATGGAAAGTCAAGATGAGGATCCAAAAGAAAAAACAGACTGGGATGGATCCGAATCAGAATTGGTGTTTGACGATGAATTACAAGTTTATGAAGATAATATGGCAGGAGTAAAGATATCTTATAGGCTGGGTAAAGATGATATATATGAATTTATAAGAAATAGTGCGTCTTATGAGAAAAAGGAAAAAGATAAGAAGAAACATACGGTTTTACAAGGTCTGATATTTGTAATACTTATTGTTTTGGCAGTAACTACAAAAAACAATTTATATACATTTGTTTCGCTGATACCCTTATTAACAGGGGTCGGCTTGTGGGTAATACCGTATATGAGCGTGCAAAACTTGGTAAATAGTATATATGATGGAAGTGAGTATGCTGTAGAAATTTTTCCGGATAAAATAGAGGTGTCTCATGGAGGTCTTATAAAGGAGTTTCCTCTTGATGAAAGCGGAAAATGTGAGATCACTGATAAATTGATATTGGTTTATTCAAAAACAAAAGAGCCTCTGATAATACCAATAAGAGCAATAAAGCCGGACGTTTTGCCGGACATACAAGCGATGATAGTAGCCGGAGCAAGACCTGTATAAGAAAAAGTAAAGATTTAAGGAGAAAATGATGGAGAATCAAGATGACTTAAAAGAAATGGTGCCTAAAGTAATAGAAGTTGATATAGAAAACGAAATGAAAAGTTCTTTTATGGCTTATTCTATGTCGGTAATAGTTGCAAGAGCTTTACCAGATGTAAGGGATGGATTAAAACCCGTCCATAGACGAATACTTTATACCCTTTTTGAAGATAATTTAGGTCCCGATAAAGCGTATAGGAAGTGCGCAAATACGGTAGGATCGGTACTTGGAAGGTATCATCCTCACGGAGATGCATCAGTTTATGATGCTTTAGTGCGTCTTGCTCAGGACTTTTCCATGAGATATACATTAGTCGACGGACACGGTAACTTTGGATCCGTAGACGGAGATCCTCCGGCAGCGTATAGATATACGGAATCGAGAATGAGTAAGATAGCCGTTGAGATGCTTACTGATATTGATAAAGAAACCGTAGACTTCGCCTCAAACTATGACGACAGATTAAAAGAGCCTACAGTACTTCCATCAAGATATCCAAATTTACTGGTCAACGGATCAACGGGAATAGCGGTCGGAATGGCAACGAATATACCTCCTCATAATTTGGGAGAGGTTATAGACGCCATGTGCCTTTTAATCGATAATCCTGAAGCTGATTTATCAGAACTTATGTCCAAAATAAAAGGTCCGGACTTCCCTACCGGCGGTATTATTATGGGTTTATCAGGAATAAGGGCTGCTTATTCTAAGGGCAGGGGCAAGATAACCGTAAGAGCTAAGGCTGAAATCGTTGAGGACGAAAAAACAGGAAGATTTAAAATAGTTGTAAAGGAGCTTCCTTATCAGGTAAATAAAGCACGTCTTATTGAAAGTATTGCCGATATGGTCAAGGAAAAACGTATAGAAGGTATCTCAAACATAGAAGATCATTCCGATAGAAATGGTATGCATATCCAAATTGATCTTAAAAGAGACGCTTCCCCTCAAATAGTACTAAACCAGCTTTATTCTTACTCTCAGCTTCAAACGACGTTTGGAGTAATAATGCTTGCGATAGTCGGCGGAGAGCCGAAAGTGCTTACCCTCAAAGATACTCTGAAACTTTATATAGATTTTCAGGTAGAGGTAATAACAAGAAGAACAAAATTTGAGCTTAAAAAAGCACAGGAAAGAGCACATATCTTAGAAGGACTCAAAATAGCTCTTGACAACATAGATGAAGTAATAAATATACTTAGAAGTTCAAAGTCGATTCCCGAAGGAAAGCAAAGACTTACAGATCGGTTTGGTCTTGACGATATACAAACCCAAGCAATAGTGCAAATGCCCCTTGGACGTTTAACGGGACTTGAAAGAAATAAAATAGAAGATGAGCTTTTAGCTTTGGAAGCAAAAATATCTGAGCTTTTAGAAATACTTGGGGATAATGTTAAACTTCTTAATATCGTCAAAGAGGAAGCTCTTGAAGTACGCAGGAAGTTTGCAGATGAAAGACGTACTGAAATAATGTCGGTAAGCGGAGAAGTCGACATAGAGGACTTAATACCAAAAGAAGACTGCGTTTTAACCATGACGATCCTTGGTTACATAAAGAGACAAAAACCGGACGCCTATAAGCTTCAGCACAGAGGCGGACGAGGTATATCAGGTATGACAAAGCGTGAAGAAGATATAGTAAGCGAAATGTTTATAGCAAATACACACGATTATGTAATGTTCTTTACGAATCTTGGTAGAGTTTACAAGATAAAAGCTTATGAAATACCGGAAGGATCCAGAACGTCAAAAGGGCTCAATATTGCAAATCTAATTCCTATTACGTCAGATGAGAAAGTTACGTCTATAATAAAGGTACCGTGTTTTGAAGAGAATCAGTATCTTGTAATGCTGACGAAAAAAGGTGTTATTAAAAGGACTAAACTTTTAGATTTCAGCAGTACCAGAAAAGGTGGACTTATAGCAGTTGATCTGGACGAAGGCGATGAACTTTGCTGGGTAAGACGCACTGACGGCGACAGAGAATTAATTCTTGCAACGAAAAAAGGAAAAGCAATAAGGTATAAAGAAACGGATGTAAGGTGCGTAGGAAGAGCAGCCAGAGGCGTAAAAGCAATGACACTGAAAACAGAAGATGAAATTACAGGTATGATGGTTGTAAAGCCGGAATGTAAAGTACTTACGATATCCGAAACAGGCTTTGCAAGAATTTCAGAGGCGGATGATTATAGACTTCAATCCAGAGGAGGGCAAGGTACAATAAATTATCATACCGAAAAATATGGTGATGTGGCTTCTATAAACCAGGTATGTGATAATGAGGATGTGATAATAATATCTGCAAATGGGATAATTATTAGGATAGATGCAAGCTCTATAAGACAGTGTTCAAGAACTTCAAAAGGTGTTAAAGTAATGAGATTATCGGAAAACAATAAAGTGGTAGCGGTGGCGTGTGTACCTCACGAGCAGGAGGAAGACAGTAAAATAGAAGAAAATAATGACATTTGATTTTAATAACAACTAAAATAAATTAGAGGAAATGGTAATATTTCTATATGATTATTGAAGTGTTGTTAATTAAATAAAAAAAGGTTGATTTGTCTATAAATTTGTGTTAAAATATAGTAAAGACCAGGTTTTTAAAGGAGATACTTTTTATGATTGATATCTTAAATACGGCGATTAAATTTTTTTGTGAGTATACATTTTTATATATGTTAGTTGTAATTAAGATAATCTATGTTAAAAAGATAAAATCTAATTTTATCCCTATAGGCGATAAGTCCAACAAGGTGCGGATGACCAGTTTATAAGTTTAATGATGTTTAGTAAAGAAAGTTAATATTGTCTCAAAAAATAGGGATAAACGTCTAAGTTGTCTAAAATTAAAGGACATAAAACTTAAAAGTATCCCTGTTTTTTAGTGAAACATTGTTAAGGTTTGGTGTATAAATAATTAAAATTAAATTTTGATAAGAGGATAAATATGAAAAACTTAACATATATTGGTCAAAGTGCAAGGGAAATGTCATTAAAACCTGTAAGGCCGGACGATCAAAGAAACAAATGTTTGGAGATATTGTCAAGTAAGATAATGTCTAACTTAGATAATATACTTTTAGAAAATGATAGAGATATAAAAAAATTTAAGGACGTGAGTCTGAGTAAAAAAGAGGCACAAAAGTTTTTACTTGATAAAGGGAAAATATATAATATTTGTAGTAACATAATAAAAATACGAAATAGTGAAAGTCCGATCGGAAAAGTAGAAAGAGGTTTTACTTTAGACGGAAATGTATTAGTACAAAAAATCACTTTTCCTATAGGTGTAATATCTGTAATAAATGAGGGCCCTTGCAGCATGATTACAGATTTTTTTAGTATTAGTATGAAAACAGGTAATAAACTTATATTTTTTGGCAATAGATATACACCTAGAACCAATATATGTTTTTATGATATAATAAAGCAAAGTTTAAAAGAAACGGGTTTTCCACAGAATTATGTTCAGCTGTTGGAATTTTTTAATAAGAAGTCTGATTTAAAGTTTTTAAAGATGAAAGAATACGTAGATTTATTAATACCTGTGGGAAGCAGTCAATTAATGAATGTGGTTGAGAAGAATTCAGCTATACCATTTATAAAAATAGAAGAAGGGATAGGATATATTTTTATAGATAAAAGTGTGCAATTTGATACAGTATCTAATATTATATGTTCTGCCCTGCAATCTATGGAGTCGCATTATATAAATATTGGAGCGGTTTTCGTTCATGAGAAGATAATACTTGACATATATAATCATATATCTTATAAGATGAGAAGTTTAAATATTATAACTAAGATGGTACAGTGTAAAGGTACGTGTAAGTTTGTATGTCCTCCGGGTACGATTTTATTGCAAGCTGTTGAGGATATAGATCAAGCGATAAAAAATATAAAAGAAAATTCTACGGGACATTGTGATTGTATAATAACGAACGATTATTTAAATGCACAAAAGTTTATTAGTAGTATAAATTCTTCAATACTGTTTTTAAATACTTATAAAAATGTTTTAAAGGACAGTAATAATTTTTCTGGTGTAGGGATATCTTCTTCGAAAATGTTTATAAGAGGGATGATAGGACTTGAAAATTTAGTATCTTATAAGTATATAATGCAAAATTGTTGTATTAGGTAAGGATTCTACAAAATCCGGCAAAATAAGATTAATAATATATGATAGCCTTATTTACATATCTATATGATAAAGTAAAGTGAGGTGAATAAAAAGTAACGTGTTAGAAGTAGAGGTATTTTATTTCTGATATGTTACTTAAATATTATGTATAGGACGAATAAAAACAAAAATTCACGAAGCTATAGTGTAGATTATAGGGGAATTTATGGAATGGATATTTTTTCAGCAAGTAATGAAGACAAATTTTTTGAAGGAGATATTAGCCAAAAAGAAAATAATTTTGTAAATATTACGAGTAACAGTAATGATATTAAAGGAAAGCAAAATGAGATAAGTTTTCAACAAGTATTAGAGTATATGTTTAAAAAAACAATAAAAATATCAGTAGCGTCTCTGATTATTACTATTTTTATTGTTTTAATAGCAGTAATTTTTGGTGTCGTTATAGATATAGAAAAAAGAGAGAAATTAATTTCTTACGATAATTTGATATGGCCGGTTGTAATGCAAGACCCAGAACCATTTAGTCAGGAGCATCCTTTGAACAAAGAAACCATATTGAAAGCGGGGGTATGGGATGCAAGCTTTCGATGTAGAAACGATCATAGCTTTTTTGACAAGGACGGCAGACAAATTATATTAGGTCAAGATGTAAGGGATTCTGTATATAAACTCTTCAAAGTGGATATTGATATAAAAGAATCTATACCGGATGGCATTTTCTTTTTCAATTATAATGCTTCAGAAGATAAATTTTATGTGGAATCGATAAGTAGCGATCAGTGTTTTACCCCCCATACAAAAAATTGTGAAAATATAGGAAATAATCTAATAAAACTTACTGTCGAATATTTAGTACCCCAAAATCAATTTGATGAAGGAATGAAAATAAGTAAAGAAAAAAAGGTTGAGAAAGTAATGCAATATATTTTGAAAGATGATGAATTTACAAAGAATAAATATGTATTTAAAATAACCAATGATTGATGTTTTAATGTTTCTATAAAATATCTGCATAAAAGAATATTTTAAAATTTTATAAAAACATTGATTTTGTTTTTTTGTATAATAATATCAAAAAAGTGAGTTTATTATTAATTTTTAGGAGGATTTGGTATGAATGAGAAAATTTTGGAAAAATTAAAAGACAAAGAATTTTTAAAAAAATATTTAGTTTAAAAACAAAAGAAGAAATTATAAAAGCTTTTTCTCAAGAAGGCATTGAGGTAACCGACGATGATATAGAGCAGTTACGTGATCTTATTGCTCAAAATGTCTCTAAGTTGTCCGATATATCTGAAAGCGAGTTGAAAAAAGTGTCTGGGGGGCGACATACCGGATAGTATAGGAAGTTTTATAGATGTCCCTTTGGATGTCTTTTTTGCGGTTCCTGTAGCTGTGAGCGAAAAAGTTTATAAAAATACTACAACCATTAATCACAAAAATAGTGCTGGTGTTGTGCTGTCGAAAGAGGGTTTGGGAAGTTTGGTTTTTGTTGGAGTTACGGCCCTTGAAGTATATGGTATTTATAAACTCTCATCCAAGATTGTATCGGGAGCAAAATGGACGCTTGACAAAGGAAAAGTAGGAGTGTCTTGGATTGGTAATAAAGTAAAAGGTACGTGGAATGCAAGGAAAAAATAAAATTGCATTTTAAAAAACTCAAGCTGGAGATATTTCCTTTGGTTTGGGTTTTTGTTTCGATAGCCTTTTTAAGCGTATAGTATATAAAATAAAACCAGAATAATTTCCAGATTTCCCTCTTCTTTTTCCCCCATGAGAATAAAGATAAGAATTAAGATCAGACTTTTTTCTTTGTCCTTAAATAGAGGCTCAACTAAAGATGGTAGATTGTTTATAAAATTATTTTTTTTATGACGCGAAGATGAATTTTCTTGAGATTTTTTATTAGAAGTATTGTTTTCAGGTTTTGGGAAAGTAGGTGGATCAGGGATTGTTTGTAATGGGGGCACCTTAGATTGTTCAAGGGTCATTTTTGCCCGTTTTTGCATTTCATGAACTCTTTTAATGGCATCTTGTTGCATTCTTTTAATATCTTCAGAAGTTTCTTGACGGTAAGGTTTTTGTATTAAAGGCATAGATTTATACCACCTCAGAATATACCTTGCTCTTTAAGTATCGGTAGAAATTTGAGTAGTTTAAGGAATTTAGAAGCTTCATCTAATTTTTTTTGTCTAGGGGGGCCTAAAAGGGGTCTAAGAGCGCACAAAAGGTCGGTATACTTGTCTTTTGTGTTTATAGAAGCTATGAGGGGAGCAAGTTTCATAATATTTTTTATCATTTCAGGAGATAAGCCGGAGAAAACAGATTCTGTTTTCTCCGATGTATTTTCTTTTTTGTCGGATTCTTCATCGGTTTTTTTTTCAAGATTATCACCCAGCAGACCCGACAAACTTTGAACCTTCTTCATAATATTGGGATCATTTAATAAGTCGGCAATTTTGCCTGCAAGGTCCTCCATAGGCTATTTATCCCCCATAAATCTTTTTAGTAATTGCTGGGCCTTTGGCGTTGAAAGAAGTTTTGAAGCAGCGTCTTTATCTGAGAGAATTTTTTGTATTTTTTCTGCGTCTTTTTGATTTAAATTTTTAATTATATCGTTTACATTTCCATTTTGGGCAGCGTCTTTTAATTTATTTGGATCTGCTCCTAGTTTTTGTGAAATAGTGTTTATCAAATTTTCAAGATTATTGTTTTCATTAGACATAAATTATCACCTCTAGAGTTATTCATATGAGAAACAGTAGATTAGTATGATATAAAAATTTTTAAAACAAAAAATTAGGAATAATATGAAAAAAAAAGTAAAAAATAGAATAAACTCATGAATAATTTTAGACTTTATATTTTATTATGAAATGATAATAATAAAAATAGTGGATACAAGTAAGTTTTTTATTAAAATGTTTGTAATTTATATAAAAAAACTAAATTTTTGCTTGACAAAATTTTTATATTATATATAATTACAATTGTATCCATAATTTTTAAATTGTAAGGAGAGATGATTATGTCAAAAGAAATGTTAGATATTTTAGTAGATAAAAAGAAGGTTGAGGAAATAGCTAAATTGCCAACAGCTGAAGAAGTTGAAAAGAAATTAAAACAAGAAGGAGTAGACGTAACTTCTGAAGACGTAAAGGCATTAGGAAATGTATTTAACGCAGCAGCAAATAAACTTGATGAGAATGAATTAAATAAAGTAGGCGGAGGATTCAATTTTAAAGATATAAATTGGAAATCTCCAAAAGCCCTTAAAGCTTATAAAGTTATAGGTAGTGTAGCTGCTGTAGCTGGTGCGGCTGGTCTAGCTTATGGAGCTGATAAAAAGTTTAATCAAGGAAAAGGTTTTAATGCTGTTACAGGTTGGTTTAAAAAAGACACCAATCAAACTCAGCCGGACACAACAACACCACCAGCAACACCAGCAACACCAGCAACACCACCACCACAAGGAACAAACTAAGTATTATAATGTAAGATTAAGCCCTTAGTATGTTGTAGTAAACTAAAAATATTTTAAAGGGATAAATAAGTATGAGTAAAAAAGTGGAATTTAATGATGCTACTAAAGAAGCATTCAAAAATAAAGCTTTTGTAAGAAAATTACTTTCTTTAGAAACAGGTGAAGAAGTAAGGAAAGCTTTAAAAGAGAAGAATATAGTTTTGACCGCCGATGAACTTGATAAGTTTGCTGAGATATTGGTTTTGGCACTTGAAAAGGGCCAGGAGATGACTGATGGCGATTTAGAGAATGTAGTAGGTGGAGTGAATTCTATATCAAGATTTATACCTCTTTTTGCAGATACTACTTTAGATTTAGGAGGTTTAGCAGAGAATAGTTATTTTGCTAAACGAAAAAAACATATTGAAAAATATGGAACAGTTCCTTTTGAACCTAAAGGCTAATGAGGTACAATTAAAAATATTAATTATTTAATATAAATAATATACCTGCTATATAATTTGTTTTTTATAGCAGGTAAAAATTTATAATAAAGAGTTTTTATATAATAAAATTGATATAAGATGTGAATATAAAGATAAAAAGATTAAATTTTTGAGGGGGATTTTATAATGTCAAAAGATATTTTGGATGTTTTATCCGATCAAAAAAAGGTTGAGGAAATAGCCGTATTACCAACAGTTCAAGAAGTGGAAAATAAGTTAAAAAATGAGGGAGTAAGAAAAGTAAATACGAAAGATATAAAAGTATTGGGAAATGTTTTTCAAGAGGCTTTAAGCAACGGGTCTGAAGCTATTGACGAAAACAAATTAGCATCAGTTGGTGGAGGATTTAGTTTAAAGAAAGCTGCTTTAGCGGCAAGTACAATAGGAACAGTTGTAGCGGGAGGATACTTTGCCGACAAATATTTAAATGAAGGAAAAGGAATGGATGCGTTAAAGTCAGGTGCAGACAAAGCAAAAGGACAAGTAAATACGTGGTTTAGTGGGTTAAATAAAAAACCTAATTTAGAAATGGGTTCAACAGAAGCTTTTGAACAACCGCTACCGGAGTATAATGATGGAGGAGTGCATATGGGCCTTAACGATTAGATCCATATGATTTCTAGAATATAAAAGGGACAGATTTCAAATAAATGAATCTGTCCTAATTTTTTATAATAATACTAATTAACTTATTTTATATCTCTTTTATAGAAAGTATAAATTCCTATGGCTGTTGACGCAACTATATAGCAAATGCATACTATTAATCCTCTGTTTATTACTTCTTGACTTATACTTAGGGATAAAAAGCTATTTAAGTAATCTGAAATCCAATATTTGGCAGCTGAAAAATTTTCAATTTTAAGCCATGCACTGCAAGCAAAATCTATAAAACTAATTATTACACCCGGTACTACGATGGTAATAGCTAAGTTGGATGCAACAGTACCGCCTGTTTGACGTATTATAAATCCTACCATAATAAAAATAGATTCTAAAGCCAATTGAGCAAGTAAAAACAAGCCAAACATCCTAAGTATATCAAGTATTACGTTTTGGCCCGAAAGATCACCGGTTTCCCACATTATAGATCCGAGAGTAAAAGAAGTTATGCCGCATAGCAAAGTGTATATAAAGCAAATAAAAGTGCAGACTATAAATTTGGATAAATATATCGAGACCCTACTAATACCTTTTGAAGCTATATTTTTGATTGTACCGAAAGCGAATTCGCTGGGGACGAACATAGAAACTAAAATAGTAACTAGCAAAGTGGCTTCTCCAAGACCGGTAGTCAAGGCATATATGCCGTTATAACCCATTTCTTTAGCTGTAACTTCAATTCCTCCTATGCTTAGCATGGAATTTAAAAGTACTACTCCAAGGCAGCTCATAACCATAGCGATAAGGGCACATACGTAAAAGGATTTTCTTTTAAAAAGTTTATAAAAATCACTTAGAATTAAATTAAGCATTTTGAACTTCTCCTTCCATTAACTTTATAAAGAATTCTTCATAGTCGTCGCCTTCTTTGGATATGGACTCTATGATAATGTCGTGTTTGGCAAGCATAGAATTAATTTTTCCCGACTCATCTAAATGATCGTATATATAGATGGTGTCATCTTTTAGTTCACAATTTTCGATATTTAACTGTTGTTTAAGTAAAGATATAGCGGTTTGTGGGTCATTTACTTTAATTTTAATTTTACTTCTTACTAAATTTTCAAGATCGTTAGCATAAAATTCTTTAACGAGTTTACCTTTGCTTATAACGCCGTATCTGGTAGCGATTTTTGCAAGTTCACCGAGGATATGGCTTGAAACCATAACTGTTATATTATGTTCTTTATTAAGTTTTAGTATAAGATCTCTAATTTCTTTTATTCCTGTTGGGTCAAGACCGTTTGTGGGTTCATCGAGGAACAGAAATTCAGGATCACCTATTAAAGCAAGAGCTATGGCAAGTCTTTGTTTCATACCGAGTGAGAAGTTTTTAGCTTTCTTTTTACCAGTGTTTCCGAGACCTACAATATCAAGGATTTCGTTTGTTTTACTTTTATCTTTTACGCCCAGGAGTATACGCTGGGTATCAACATTTTCTTTGGCGGTCATATAAGGATATATGGCGGGATATTCAATAACAGTACCTATTTTTTTTCTGCCTTTATTTAAATGTTTGTCGCCAAAAAGCTCGATATCCCCTTTGCTTTGCGACGCAAGACCAACAACCACTCTAATAGTAGTAGTTTTACCTGCTCCGTTTTTACCTATAAAACCGTAAATATCTCCTTTCTTTATTTCTATATTTACTTTGTCAACTACGTCTGTGTGAGAATAAGTTTTAGTAAGATCTGTCGTTTTAAGTACGTATTCTGACATAAAAAAACCTCCTGTTTTTAATCGAGTATTTTTACTTAGAAAGATACTTAAATAATATTATATTTTTTTTGAGTAATAGTCAAGGTTGTTTTGGTATAAAAGTGTGATTTTTGTGTATTTTTTTATATATTTTGGGTATTTTTTATATAATTTGTTCTTATAGTTTCAAAATTAAAATTTTCATTTTAATGTAGGAAAAAATAAGTCAACTTAAAATAAAATTTAACAGACTTGACAAAAAAAAAAAATAAATAAAATATTTATGTACACAAAATCAAAAGGAGGAAATAATATGGAAGATAAAATTATAAATGATCCAGGGAATATGGTGTGTAGCAGGTATAAACTTAAAGGTGCTATGGGGCATTCCTATGGTGATAGTTGTGCAAATTGTCAGTTTTTTAAAAATTCGGGAAACGAAACAATATGTACAAATGAGAAAGGAAATCCTAAGCCAATTATCTATAAGGATATCTCGGATCCGGATAATATGTTGTGTCACAAAATTAAAGCAGATATGTCAAAAGTAAAAAATAAGTACGGAGTCAACTTAATCAAACTTATTAACTGGGTATCAAAAAAAGGCCAAAAAGGAGCTGTCATAAATGAAAAAGAAGATCCAAAGCCTTTAATACCTGTTTGCTCTGTTTGTGAATATTGCAATGGTAAAGGTTGTCGTTTAAGAATGCGTCCACATCGGGTAACAGACAAAATAAACGGTCAAACAACAGTGGTATATGATATAAAAGGTAAACTTCATTTATAATGCGGTTAAAAACCGCATTTTTTGTTTTAAATGAACTTTTTAACGGTTGGTGTAAAAATTTGCATAAACGCTTTTCATAATATTTGTGGCTACGGGGCCTGCGGACTTAATACCAAAATCGCTGTTTTCCACGATAACCACGAAGGCAAACGGGAAATTTTTTTCAGCAGAGAACCCTACCATCCAACCATGTGGCGGTTTTTCTTCCGATACCTCTGCCGTACCGGTTTTTGCACATATTTTCATGTTAGGAAACATTTTATCTCCGTAGTGGTTTGTCATGGTGTATCTCATCATATCTTTGATTTTATCGGCGTTTGTTTCGCTTAACATTCTTTCCATAGGGCAGTGCCTTCTTGGACTAATGCTTGAAAAACCTTTATTTGATGAAATGGAGTCTATAAAGTAAGGTTCTACAGGCACTCCCCTGTTTGCGATAGCAGACATAATCATTAGCATATGCATTGGATTAAGAAGTACGGTATATTGTCCGATACCCGACCAACCCAGATCTGCCTTGCTTGAGTTTTCCACAATTTCATATTTGCTTGTTGAAAGATTTATGCCTTCTATGGAGAATTTTTTATTAAATCCTAATTTTTCAGCTTCTTTTGTCATAGTATCTTTTCCGAGTTCTATAGCAATGTCAGAAAAGACGATGTCACAAGACTTTGCCATACCGTTTTTTAAATTTATATTTCCATGACTATGCATACATACTATTTTTTCACCGTCTACGATTTTTGTTTTGCTGCATTTAAAAGTTTTAGTTTCGGCGTCTTCAATATTATTAAGTGCGGCGGCGGCAGTTACGATTTTAAATACGGATCCGGGGGTATAAGATGCGTTTAAAGCCCTGTTAATGTATACCCCCTCGTATTTATCACTTTCAGATATTTCTTTTGAATTGGGTTTGTTTTCCGGGTCGTATGAAGGTGTACTTACCATGCATATAATTTCACCTGTCAGATAATTATATACCAGAGCCGTACCTTTTTTGTCTTTTAAGGATTTGTAGGCTGTTTCGCAGACTTTACTGTCAAGAGTAAGCTTGATATCACTTGTTGTGTCGAGTGGCTTAGGGGTGCCAAAACCGGATATTAAATTATATCCAAAAAGATCGGAACTATACCGAGTTTGTACGGAAGTTTGAAAAGATGAAGCAGAATCACCGACTGTGTGGAGTAGAGCCTTCCTTACGTTTTCATTTTCACTGTATATTCTTTTACCGTTTAAAGTTTTTGCCAGGATAAAGTCGTTCCTGTCAAGTATTTGGCCACAGTAAGCGGAGCCGCTTGAAAGATGTTTGTTTATTGGAGTTAGCGACCATGTTTTAGCGTTTAATATGTATTCATATACGAAAAATCCGGCTCCAAATAAAAAAGCAACTGACATCAAATAAAGCAGTAAAGACCTAATTTTAATATTACCCATCCAAATTACCTCCTTGCTGCAAAAGTACGTTCGTCTGCAGCTTTTATAAGAGCAAGAAGACCCCAAGAAGAAATAATACTCGTTCCTCCCATACTTACAAACGGTAAATTGACACCTGTAAGAGGGAGAATATCCGTAGCTCCAAATACGTTTAAAGCCGTTTGAAAAAGAAGCATACCGGCAGAAGCGTTTGCAGCTATGGCATAGAAAGTGGATCTGCTTTTTATACTTACTTTTCTTGTATATATGGTAAGAAGTACGAAGCAAGAAATAGTTAAAATGGCGAATATAAGACCAAACTCTTCGCAAAGCATACCAAAAACCAAATCGTTGGTGGCGGCAAAAACGTATCTTAAGTACCCCTTCCCTATTCCCACGCCAATAAGACCCCCGGAGGCAGCGTAGATTAAGACTCTGGTTTGCTGGTATCCGATATCGTTGATATGTGCCCATACGTTTCTGAAAGCTGCAAATCTATTTGCAATGTATGGTTTAAATTTTAGTATTATCATTGACCCTAAAACCGCTGAAAAACAAATAGATAAAATTGTTTTAAAACTTCCCGAACGCATAAAAGCTATTAGTATAAAAGTGGTAAAGAAGATCAGTGCCGTACCGAAATCTCCCATTAAACATAAAAAACCTATACATATACCTGTAAATATAATAAACTCGGTTAAATTTTTAGTGGTTTGCAGGTGTTTAAGGGTGGATGTACCGAAAATAATGAAAAGTATTTTTACGATTTCCGACGGCTGAACTGACAAACTGCCTATCATAATCCAGTTTTGAGACCCATGTTTAATTTTACCGAAACCTAAATTAGCAAGTAAAATCAATAAAGCAAGTATAGCAATATAGGGTCTGAGTTTCATGGCCTTATCCGGATTTTTTAAGAAAAAAAGCAGAGAATTAAAAAATACTAATCCTATAGCTAAAGAAATAATTTGTATGTAAGCTTGTTTTACGTTTACCGTACTTGCAATTATTACGCTTATACTTGTAAGAAAGAAGCCTAAATTTTCAAGTTCAAAATTTACTCTTTTAAACAAATATTTTGAAACTATAAAGCATATCCAAGAGACTAAATTAATTAAAATTATCGGGAAAAAAGGTTCAAATAATAGGGCTCCTTCTGAAATACAAGTTTCTGCTGCTGCTAGAAATGTAAATAGCGTAATAATTAACAAAACAGCTCCGGATGGGACTAAAATAGGATCTTTATTTTTATGATTATCATAAGAATATATATCTTGGGGTGTTTTTTCCAAAGAAAGCTCTGAAAAACCCATTTGTATGACATCGCCTATGTTTAGTTTTGTTCTTTCCTCTATTTTTTTACCATTGACTTTAGTGCCGCTTTTAGAACCCGTATCGGAAATAAACCAGCCTTCTTCACGCCGAAAAAGTACGCCGTGATCTCTGGATACTGCTGCATCTTGAAGTATTACGTCGCTGTATCCGCTTCTTCCGATAGAGTTTTCCCAGTATTTTATCGGGATTTTTTCTTTGGTAGTTTTGTTAAATAAAGTTATTCTTACTTTTTCTTTAGTAATATTTTTTTTAAGAGAGAAAAATA
Organism: uncultured Eubacteriales bacterium; assembly: GCA_948762645.1. GTDB lineage: Bacteria > Bacillota > Clostridia > Oscillospirales > Acutalibacteraceae > CAQBRY01. The sequence goes on from CAQBRY010000006.1 coordinate 15,536, forward strand.
TATTAAATACGATAATAAATCCGGTAAAAATCATTATAATATGAACCATATATATAGCCAAGGAAAACAACATTTCCATAAATTAGCCCCCCTTAAGATATATTTGTTCCTAGTTTGGTAAGAAAATAAGACAAAATAAAATATAAAGAATATAATATCATATTAGGAAGATTTATCCTATCCTCTCGAAATAAATTATGTTATAATTTTTGTATGAAGAGAGGTGATAAAATTTGCCAAGGATAGATAAAACAAATTACTATCTGGATATAGCTGAGACAGTCCTAAAAAGGGGTTCATGTATAAGAAGAAATTTTGGTGCGATAATAGTAAACAATGATCAGATAATATCTTCGGGATATACAGGTGCGCCAAGAGGACGGAAAAACTGTATAGATTTAAATTTTTGTACAAGAGAAAAACTGAATATCCCCAGAGGACAAAGATATGAACTGTGTAGATCAGTACATGCGGAGGCGAATGCAATAATAAACGCTTCTAGGGATTTAATGATAGATGGTGTTTTATATTTAGTCGGAAGAGAATATAGAACTGGAGAGTATGTAAAGAATGCGTCACCATGTGCTATGTGTAAAAGACTTATTATAAATTCCGGAGTAAAAGAAGTAATAATAAGGAATGACGAAACTAACTTTACTACGATCAAAACAGATTATTTTATAGATAATGATGATTCACTGGGCACAAGTTTAGGATATTAATTTTTATAATATTATATATAGGGGAATCCTTTTAATGTTTACCATAAACAAAGAGTATAAAATTGGATTTAGAGCAATAAAAACAGCCATAGCGGTATTTTTTTGCGCTGTGATATCAAGTTTTTTACATCATGAAGATTTATTTTGTTCATCTATAGCGGCAGTAATATGTATGGAGCAAACGTATGCCAAGACTATAGAAACAGGTATTAATAGGTTTATAGGAACTATTATAGGGGGTACGGTGGGATATATAGCCCTAGAGCTATCTTTAATGGGACCTTATCATGAATTGGTCCGAATATTTGCACTTCCGTTTTGTATATTAATAGTTGTATATATTTGCAATACGGTTAATAGGAAAGGTTCGGTATCGATAGGGTGCGTTGTACTTTTGGTGATACTTTCAAGACTTGGCCAAGATACTACGAGCGTATTTTTATATGTTGTCGAGAGAGTTACTGATACTATAATAGGGATAATAGTAGCAACTCTTGTTAATAGATTTTTGTTTGTAAGAAAATGTAAAGAGGTGAAATAGATGAAGAAATATTTATCCATGACTATGCTTTCTGCTTTTTTATTTACTTTTTATCAGAGTCCTGATTTTTATCAGGCAAAGAGTATTTTAGGCAGTTCGGGACAAACAATTTCTACATATAATTTATCGCCGCAGAGGGAAAAAGAATATACTTTTAAAGATAATATTTCAGATTTTAATTTAGGACTAATTTTAATAGGGAATAAATCATTTTATAAGGAAAAAATTACTTCTTTAGGATATGATAATATGACAACGATCTCTCAAAAGAATTGTTATAAAGAAATGGTATCGGGAGTAAAAAAAATAACAAATAACCGTAATACGGATGGATTTTACGATATAGAACCTATAGTGATTAGGGGAAGTAGGTTAAGATCGGATGAAGTTAAGAAAGTAATATATGCTTTTCAAAATGATAATCCGGAAGTATTTTGGCTTGCCAATAGGTATTATGTTGTTTGTAGGGGAATGGATACTGTTATAAAGATGTCCTCGGTGATGCAAAGAAGAGAATACGAAGAATCTTTGCAGAAATTAAATAGTAAGGTAGATGAAATACTAAAAAGCGTACCTAAAGGGTTGTCTGAATACGAACGGGAACTTTTCGTACATGATTACATAGTGAAAAATTGTAAATATGATAGGTCCAAGGACTTACAAAGACCATGGGAAAGATATACATGTTTAGGATGTATGGTAAGGAAAGAGGCGGTATGTGAAGGATATTCAAAGGCAACTCAGCTGCTTTTATCACGTCTTGGCGTGAAGTGCCGTACTATAACAGGTTCAAGGGATCAAGAACAGCATATGTGGAATATGGTTAATATAGATGGAGATTGGTACCATTTGGACGTTACTTGGGACTGTTCAGAAGAGCTAAACAGATATTTTTATTTTAACGTCACAGACGAGGTTATAAAATACGATCATAAGATAAATGAGGAAGTATCGAAACTATCAAAAGAAGATCTTTATAATAAAAATTATAATTTTTCTTTGCCGGCATGTAGTAGCAAAAAATATAATTATTTTACCTTAAATGCTTTATATGTTACATATGGTACTTCGAATGAAGACTTAGTCAAGTATATAAACAAAGTAGCAAGAAATAATAAAAACATATTTTATTTTATGATTGATCCTAAAATAGATTTTAGTTCTATTATAAAGGTGTTTTTTCAAGCTCCTCAGTATAAATTTTTTAATTGTATAAGAGAAGTCAATAATTATTTAAATTCTAAAGTGCGATTCAATACTAGGTCTGTAAGGTATTCAGAAAATAAATTCCAAAAGGTTATAGGCGTAAAAGTTGAGTATGCTTAAAGCATACTATTTTTTTGATAAAGTTAGAAATTAATTTTTGTGTTTTTTGATATAATTTTAGATATATTGACAAAAATCGTATATATATATATAATTTTTTATAAACAAAAAAGGGGGAGATTGTGATGAATGAAAAAATAATGGAAAAACTTAAAAGTCCAGAATTTTTAAAAAAGATAATAGTTCTGCCGGATGCAGAAAAAGTAAAGGAAGAGTTTAGAAAAGAAGGTATAGAGGTTGAAGATAAAGATTTAAAAGAAATAAGAGATTTAATAAAGTGCTTTACCGAGATGGTTTCTAATTTATCAAGCGAAGAATTGAAAAAATTTTCAGCAGGATATAGAGATGGTGTTGTGGATAGTTTGTCTAACCAAGTCGCTGACTTTGCATATTATAGGGGTTCGGATGGCAGTTTTTCTAAAGGTTTTTATGACACATTATACAAGAATAGTGATAAATTAGTCGAAGTGGGTTTGGCTGCAGCACTTATTGGAGGAACTATTGGCGTACAGAAACTAATTAAAGCAGGTAAAGGATGGTGGACTAAAGATTATTGGGTTAAGAAGAAATAAATTATAAAAACATTTAAAGCAGTTTCTTTTGAGAGACCCTTTTTGATAATGTTAGGGATTGTTTTTTCGTGTTTTTCCATATAATTTTAACGTGTGTTGACAAATATATATATATATATAATATTTTTATAAATAAAAGGAGGAGTTTATAATGAATGAAAAAGTAATTGAAAAACTAAAGGATGCTAATTTTTTTAAAGAAATAGTCACTATAGGGGATGAAGGAAAAGTCAAAGAAATGTTTAAAAAGGAAAATATAGACATTAATGACGAAGATTTAAATGACATCGGAAATTTTATTGGAGTTTCTTTAGAAGTGGCTTCTAAATTGTCTGGCGAAGAATTGGAAAAAGTTTCAGCAGGACATAAAGATAGTGTTGTGTATGCTTTGTCTGACCAATTACGTGACTGGGCTGTGACGAAAGATGATCAGTATGGTTGTAATCCAGATAACTGGAACACTAAGCGTTATAAATGGATTTATGATCACTCCGATAAAATAACGGAAGGAGCTTTGGCTACGGCAATTGTCGGATTATCAGTGGGAGGAACTCTTGGGATTCAAAAACTTATAAAAACGGGAAAAGAAAAAGCATGGTGGACTAAAGATTATTGGGTTAAGAAGAAATAAATTATAAAAACATTTAAAGCAGTTTCTTTTGAGAGACTGTTTTTTTATTTTATTTATTAGTATAATATATGTTTAAATTGACCTTTGATTAGAATAATTAATATAAAAGAGAGGAATTTAAGTGGTAGATAAAGAAAAAGTGAAAAAATTAATATACCAATTATTAATAGCTTTAGGCGAAAATCCCGATAGAAGCGGTCTTTTAGATACTCCGAGAAGAGTTGCCGATATGTTTGAAGAACTTTGCAGCGGTATGGATGAGGACGTAAAAAAACACGTAAAATTATTTACGGATGAAAGCCATTATGACGAAGTAATACTTGTAAAAGACATACCTTTTAGTTCAACATGCGAACATCATTTACTGCCTTTCGTTGGAGTGGTACATATAGCGTATATTCCAAGTATGGGAAGAATTATAGGACTTTCAAAACTTTCAAGGATAGTAAACAGTTTTTCAAAGAGACTTCAGGTGCAGGAAAGATTGACGTCTGAAATAGTAGATTTTATAAATGATGAACTTAAACCTCATGGCGTAGCGGTAGCAATTGAGGCAGAACACACTTGTATGACGGTAAGAGGAGCCAGGGCCATAGGAGCTAAAACAAAAACTGTAGCCTTTAGGGGGAATGCAAGAACGAAAGAGAAAGTAAAAAATGAAATTTTAGATCTGCTAAGTTAAGAGGTACGCAAGATATGAATGTTTTTAAATGTGGGAAGTATAGTTTGGAGCTTGGAAAAAGAACATATGTAATGGGCATACTTAACGTAACTCCGGATTCGTTTTCAGACGGGGGCAAATGGTTAAATACGAAAAGGGCTGTAGACAGAGCACTTGAAATAGAAAGAGAAGGAGCCGATATAATAGATATAGGAGCACAGTCTACTCGTCCGGGATATATTAAAATATCGCCTGATGATGAACTCGAAAGATTAATGCCTGTTTTGGAAGGTATAAAAGGTAAATTAAATATACCAATGTCTGTGGATACGTTTTACCCTAAGGTGGCTGATGAAGCGATCATTATGGGAACGGATATAATAAATGATGTTTATGGATTTGAGGATAAAGACATGTTTGAGGTGTGTAAAGACTCCACCTGCGGCATGATAATTACATATGGTTTTAAAGAACCCGAAAAAATGAAAAAGTTTTTCAGCGTCAAATTGAGTAAAGCAGCTGATTTAGGTATAGACTTTCAAAGGATATGTTTTGATCCCGGTATAGGATTTTCAAAAAGTTATGAAGAAGATGTTGATATTATAAAAAATGTAGGGAAATATAAAATTTCTCGGAATGCATTTTTAGTGGGAGCTTCCAGAAAACGTGTGATAGGATATTCATGTGGCAATGTATCGGCCCCAGATAGGATGGCAGGATCAATATCGGCAGGGGTAATTGCAAGTATGGGTGGAGCAGATATTTTGAGAGTACATGATGTAAAAGAGACAGTTCAGGCGCTTAAAGTATCAGATAAAATTCTAAAAGGAAGTAAGGAAGAATTTGGACAAGATAGTTATAAAGGGACTTAGTATTTTAGCGAAGCATGGCGTAAACCCTGACGAGAAGATAAAGAGACAAGAATTTATAATTGACTGCAAGATATACATAAAAGAAAAACAAGCTTTTTTTTCCGATAATCTTGATAAAACAGTAAATTATGCTCAGGTTTGTGAAGATATAAAGGCGACGATTGAGAATAATAGTTTTAATTTAATAGAGAAGCTTTCTGAAGAAATTTCAAAAAGTTTATTTGCTCACTTTAAGAGTATATATAAATTAAAAGTAACTGTAAAAAAACCGGATGCACCAATCAATTCTGTAAAGTTTAAATACGTAGGGGTAAAAATAAAAAGAAAGAGAGAGGATTATAACGTCTGAGGCAATACTTGGTTTAGGATCTAATTTAGGAGACAAGTTAGGAAACATAAAAAATGCTATAAAGTCAATTTCATTATTACCAAATACGGAAATTTTAGCCGTTTCGAATTTTTATGAAACACATCCTTTTATGGTTCCTGATGATCAAGATAAATATATAAATGCATGTGTAAAAGTGTTTACAAAACTTTCCCCCCATGTCCTTTTAGGGGTGTGTCTTGGAATAGAGGCCGGTCTTGGGCGGGAGAGAAAATATAAGTACTGTTCAAGAAATATAGACATAGATTTACTTTTATATGACAGTGTGGTTTGCTGTGATAATGATCTTGTATTACCCCACCCTGGAATTAAATATAGAGATTTTGTAATGGTTCCACTTAGTGATATTTGTGCAGATTTAAATTTTGGTATATTTGATTTTTCTAAAGAATATAAAGATATTAATTTATCGAATATACTAAAAATAAATTAGATACTGGTAGCAAAAACATTGACATAAATTTAGATAAATGATATTATATTATTATAGTTATGTTAAATATTAAAGGAGACATATGTATATGGATATGAATGTTCAACATCTACCGGTAGTAAATTTAGATATCATTTCTATGGATGAATCTATAACTAGTGCAAGGCATGCTTATAATTTACTGCAGAAAAATAGATTAATGAGTGATAATGAGAGTATTACTGCTACTAAGGAAAAGATAGAAGTTTTATGCAATGCAAAATTAGGTGGAGTTATTCCTTCTTTGTTCATGTCTGCGCTGGATTATCCGTCGCCAGTTGAAAAAGCCGTTTATAATATGGTTTTATGCCAATATGCTAAAAGCAAGCTTATGAGTATTTGTAAAGACCCTCAAGAACTGCAGGATTTAGAGTCCAAATTAGATAAAATACACCAAGACTTTTCGCAGGCTTATAAAAATTATTTACAGGTTAAAGATTATCCTACAGTGATAAAAACAATGGGTATAGGCGTGAGTTCAAAAGGGGGTGAATATGACAGATTTAGGACGGTGTCTCAGACTAGTAACAATAATTCCATTACTGTTTTTAATGACGATTTATCTAAGGCTTATAAGGAATTAGAATCTGCGAGTCTCACTGCAAAAGAAATTTACAATGAATTAAAAACAAAAATGGATTTTAATGAAATACGTCTTACTAATGAAGCAGTAAAAGATTTTGCGGAGGAAGTTTCTAAAATTGCCAGACCTGTTGCGATAACTATAAAAGAAGAAAACAGCAGAAAGATTTTTAGTAAATGGATTAGATATGCCTTTAGTTTTAAAGGCGAATGGGCCAATGAAGAAACTATACTTGCACTTTCTAAACTTACAGACTAATTAAATTATATATTAAAATTCTTAATAAAGATGGGTATATTTAAAGCATATAATTAAATATACCCATCTTAAATGGCTGTTATAATATTATATTGACTAATTTTGGAGTTAAAAAGAGTTTTTTATGGTTTTGCTCCGTTATATTTTTATCGACTTAAATGTTGGTAGCTTTAATTTTTTAAGAAAATAAAAATATTAGTTGTTATAAGAAACAAATTTATAAAAAATGTTGAATATTTTTAGTTAATATGTTAAAATACAGGAGATAAAGTAAAATGGAAGTAAAAGAAAAAGGAGATAAAGTAAAATGGAAGTAAAAGAAAAAGATGTAAAATTTAAAGATATTATTATTTTAAGAAAACAGGAGATAAAGAAAAAAGTTGCTCAGGCAGCTAATAAAAATATTAAATTAGTGGATGATTTAGTAGATTTTATAAAAAGTTGTCTAAAAAATATTGAGAGTTTTTTTAAAGATAATAAAGATATACTTTCAAACATGAATGAATATTTTAAAACTAAACCAACTATAGAGAATAAAAATGGACAAACAGAAATTTATCGTCTTTTTAGAAAGTATCCAGATGTTATTTTAAATACAGACTGTAAAACAACTTTTGATAAAAAATTTAAAAGAGATATAGAACGTATGGAAGAAATAAACGAGAATTATAGAAAAAACACACAAATGGTTATTGGGAATTTTGCAACTAGTGGTCAGTTTGATGAAAAAACAATATTATCTGCTATGAATGATGCTGAAAAAGAAATACAATCTCGCAAAGACGAGTTTTCTAAAAAAGTAATACCTATGTTTGTAATGATGAACCTTATGTTAAATGCTGCCCATGAAGTTAAAAATTTAAATCCTAAGAATTAATTTTAACAAATTTTTTGTGAATAAGATATAAATTTATATTAGACGAATATATTTAGGTTATGAACTAAAATATTCGTCTTAATTGACTTTAATAATTAAGTATTATAGAATGGGTACTGTTAAAATAGATAATAATATATTATTGATATATAAAGTTTTCATGAGAGGTTGGATTTGATTTGATTCAGGGAGAAATTTTAAAAAACGCGATAATTTCAGGTGCAAATAATTTATATAAGAGCAAAAATTTTATAGATGAGCTTAACATATTTCCTGTGCCGGACGGTGACACAGGAACAAATATGTCCATGACGATAATGGCGGCTGTAAATGAACTTGAAAAACAAAATGAAGAAAACGTTGGTAGTGTTGCAAAAACGGTTGCATCTGCACTTTTAAGAGGTGCAAGAGGAAATTCAGGAGTAATACTTTCTCTTATTTTCAGAGGTTTTGCTAAAGGTTTAGCGGAAAATGAAAAAGCAAGCGGAAGAGATTTGGTAAGATCTTTAGGAATAGGAGTAGAATCGGCGTACTCGGCGGTTATGAAACCAACTGAGGGTACAATGCTTACAGTTGCAAGAATTGCATTTGAATCCGGAAAACAGGCTCTTTTAGATAGTGATGAGGTGGATTTTGTTTGGGATAAAGTATGCAGCGGTGCTTATGAGGCTCTTAAAGATACACCAAATCTTTTACCTGTACTTAAGAAGGCAGGAGTTGTAGATGCCGGAGGAAAAGGTCTTTGTTTAATATTTGAGGGGATGAAATCAGTATTTAGCAGTGGAAAGATAGTGGAAAGAGACCTTGAAAATATAAAAGTTTCAGAGGATGATGCGTTTAGAAGTGCGGCTGCGGCGTTTGATGAAGATATAAGATTTACTTATTGTACGGAATATATAGTAGGAAGAAACAGGATGGTAAAGACAAGTCCATTAAGACTGAGAAAAAGGCTTGAAAGAATAGGAGACTGCGTAGTCGTGGTAGACGACGATGATATAATAAAAGTACATGTCCATACGGAGCATCCTGATAGAGCCTTGAAAGAAGGACTATGTTTTGGAAGTTTGCTTACTGTAAAAGTAGAAAATATGAAAGAGCAGCATAAACAAGCTGTCAAAGAGGCCTCAGAGAAGAAAATTAATAAGAGTATAAAAAAGTTAGAATTTAGGGAGCCTGTTAACGAGGTCGGATTTGTAGCTGTATCTGCGGGTTCGGGGTTGGAAGCTATGTTTAAAGATCTTGGATGTGATCAAGTAATTTGCGGCGGCCAGACTATGAATCCAAGTACAGATCAGATTTTAGAGGCAGTAATGGCGACACCTGCTAAAACAGTATATGTACTTCCAAACAACAAAAATATAATAATGGCAGCTGACCAAAGCGTACCTTTGGCTAAAGACAGAAACATAATAGTTATTCCGTCCAAGACAATTCCTCAGGGAATATCAGCAATGCTTGCCTTTAATCCGGACGTATCTTTGGAAGAAAATGTAGAGGCAATGAAGTGTGATATGGCCAAGGTCGAAACAGGACAAATAACTTTTGCGGCAAGAGATTCAGAATTTGGCGGATTTAAAATAAAAGAGGGAAGTATTTTAGGACTTAGTAACGGAAAACTTGTATTTACGGAAAATGATCCCGTAAGAGCGGCTATAAGGCTTATTAAGACAATGGTAAAGCGCGAGACGGAATATATAACTGTAATTTATGGCGAAAGCATCAACAAAGATCAGGCAGATGAACTTTTAAGTTTTTTAAATTCTAAATATAATGGTAAGATAGATATAAATATAGTAGAGGGAAATCAACCTATTTATCATTTTATAATATCGTTTGAGTGATTTCGTTGTTTTCTATAAAATATTGACGTATAAGTTTGTTTTTGATATAATTTGCTCAAAAAGGAGTGATTATATGAAAAAAATTAATGATAATGACATGAAAAAAGTTGCTGGAGGAAAAGTAGAATTTAGTAAGGTAGGCGAAAGTTTTAACTATAGCAAATGTACATGTGACGATTGTGGAAAACTTCTTAATGAAGAGGTAAAAACTTTAGATGATTCAGATGATTGCTGGGGTTGCAATAGTTCTTATAAGTGGTATGAAAACGACTGGGGATTAGACGATGATGATTGCAAAGTAAATTTATGCTATGAGTGTTACAAGAAGAGATTAATGAAAAAGTAATATATCCTTATGGTTGTGTCAAAACGTAATAGCTTGTTTTGGTGTGATTATGTTGGGAGGTTTTGAAGTATGGAAGAGTTGGATTTGGAGCAACTAGATAAAGTTGCAGGCGGAAGACAAATTTATCAAGGTAGTCAGGGGGTTTGTTATGTTTGCGGAAAAAAATCGGATGAATTAAATTCTGTTGGGATAGGATTTTGTGAAATTTTTTATAAAGATGGTATGCGTAAAGTTTGTCCTTCCTGTTATGAAAAATTTTGTAGCGGAGATTTAAATTAATTATAAAAAATATATGGAGATAAGAAATATATGTATGAACTGTTTAGTACAGATATAGGTTTACTAGGCGGCGTAGGAGAAAAGACAAAAAATCTTTTTGAAAAACTTGGCGTACCTAATTTAGGTACGCTTCTTTATTATTTTCCAAGGGGATATGAAGACTGGACTGATATTAAAAAATTATCTGAAATAGATTTTAGAAAAGATAATGTGTGTATAGATGTAAGAATTATATCTAAGGTGAAGGTAATAAAGCTTGGCGTAAAAAAGACGTTATATAAAGCCTGTGCGACGGATGGATTCGACAATATAGACATTATTTTTTTTAATAATAAATATGTCGTGGACAAACTTCGTGAGGGGAATGAACTTCTGCTTTACGGAAAAGTACAAAAAAATTTTAATAAATATGAAATAGTATGTCCGAAGATGTGCGTAAAAGGTAAGCATCCTACGTGTTTAAAGCCTATATACGGCCAGATAAAAGGACTTTATTCTTGGAAAATAGAAAATATAGTTGATTCGGGATTTGAGTACGCTAAGGGCAAAATATACGAAAGTTTGCCGGAAAAAATACTTAAGGAAAATAATCTTTGCAGACTTGAATTTGCGCTAAGGAATATACACTTTCCCAAAGACAAGGAATCTTTAAATATTGCAAGAAAAAGACTCGTCTTTGAAGAGATTTTTATTTGGCAGATGGGTATGAAATTTTTGAAGAAAGAGATGAGCATAAAGACGGAGGTAAAAGTTAAAAGAGACTATACTGATGAGTTTTATTTCAGTTTGCCGTATTTTCCTACGAATGCGCAAAAAAGGGCGATAAGTGAGTGTATAGAGGATATGGGAAGTACTGAAGGCAAGTGCATGAATAGACTTTTGCAGGGGGACGTAGGTTCGGGAAAGACGGTTGTAGCCGGAGCCTTAGCATATAATATAATAAGAAATGGGTATCAGACGGCAATAATGGTACCGACTGAAATACTTGCCAATCAACATTTTGAAACGTTTAAAAAAATCTTTATTGGCATGCCTGTAAACGTTGAGGTTCTCACGGGGTCTTTAAAATCAAAAGTACAAAGAGAAATAAGGGAAAAAGTAAAGGAAGGGGAAATTGACTTACTGGTCGGGACGCATAGTTTAATATCTGAAAACGTAGAATTTAGGAATCTTGGGTTGGTAGTGACGGACGAACAGCATCGTTTTGGAGTAGAGCAAAGAGCTAAACTTGTAAGAAAGGGAGAAAATCCGCATGTGCTTGTAATGTCTGCAACGCCAATACCGAGGAGTTTGTCTTTGATAATATACGGGGATATGGACATATCAATTTTAGACGAACGTCCACCCGGTCGTCAGACTGTTGATACTTTTGTAATTGATGCGTCGAAAAAGGAACGTATGTATGGTTTTCTAAAGAAGATTTTAGATGACAAAAAACAAGGATATATAGTATGTCCCTGTGTGGAGGAGCCCGAAATTGAGAGCCTATTGGACGTAAGTAATTATAAAGAGGATCTTATAGATAAACATGGTTTTTCGAAATATAGTTTAGAAGTACTTCATGGAAAGATGAAACCTTCGGAAAAAGAGCAAGTAATGAAAAATTTTTTAGAAGGCAAGATAGATCTTTTAATTTCTACTACTGTAATAGAGGTAGGAGTAGACGTGCCAAATGCTTGTATTATTGTAATTGAAAACGCTGAACGATTTGGAATTTCACAGCTTCATCAGCTAAGAGGCAGAGTAGGAAGAGGCAAAGATAAATCTTATTGTATACTTGTTTCCGATTCTAAATCTAAAGATAGCGTTAATAGATTTAAAGTAATGGTAGCGTCAAATGATGGATTTTATTTGTCAAACGAAGATCTTAAAATACGTGGTCCAGGAGAATTTCTTGGATCTCGTCAGCACGGAACCGTTGATTTCAAATTAGTAAATATAGTAGAGGATATATCTATTATAAGAGAGATTTCTGAAATTGCGGAGAAATTTTTTCGAGAATGGGAATGTATTAGTTTAGAAGACAAAAATATTATACAAAATAGTATAAAAAATTTTTTTAAGATGAATAAACAAGAAAATATAGTAATTTAATATATTAATAATCACGAAACATTTTAAAGTTAATAACAAAAGCATATAGAAAATAACTTTTGTTTTTATAAAGATAATTTTAAGAATGAAATAGAGAAGAAGAGTATATGTTTTTTTATGGAAAACTCCGGTAATATTTATGTATTTCCTATGCAAAATCAAACAGCAGTATATCAAATATGGAAAAAATAGCGTCATTAGAAATGGAGATTCTATATTTATAAATTATAATCGAGCTCAGGCATATGATATAAATGAGCTTTATGGTAATTTGGACTCGAGTGAAGATATAGACGATGATTATTATAAGCCTTTATCTTAATAAAATTGTAAAAGGACAACCTATAGATAATTTTATAGGTTGTCTTTTTAATAGATAGTTACTTTTACTTGGATTTTACAGCTGATTGAGCAGCCGCCAAACGTGCAACAGGTACTCTAAAAGGAGAGCAAGATACGTAATTAAGACCTAATTTATCGAAAAATTCTATAGATACCGGATCTCCTCCATGTTCCCCACATACGCCTATTTTAAGACCTGCGTTTGTCTTTCTGCCAAGGCTACATGCTAGACTTATAAGGCTGCCAACGCCGTCCTTGTCTACGTGTTCAAAGGGATCAGATTCATAAATTTTACGGTCATAATAAGTGTTTATAAATTTGGAAATATCGTCTCTGCTAAATCCAAATGTCATTTGAGTTAGATCATTTGTTCCGAAACTAAAGAATTCGGCTTCCTCAGCGATTTTGTCGGCCATTATGGCGGCTCTTGGTACTTCAATCATAGTCCCTATTTTATAGGTAAGGTTTAAATCGTTTTCAGATATTATTTCATCAGCGGTTTGCCTAATAATATTTTTTACGAATTTTAACTCTTTTTCATCCCCAACCAAAGGTATCATAATTTCCGGAACTATATCATATTCGGGATTTGACTTTTTGACTTCAATAGCAGCTTCAATAATAGCTCTTGTTTGCATACTTGCGATTTCCGGATATGATACGGCAAGTCTGCATCCCCTGTGACCCATCATAGGATTAAATTCATGAAGACTGTTAATTATCAATTTAAGTTCTTTTACGGAAATCATCATTTCATTAGCAATTTCTTCAATATCTTCTTCTTTTGTAGGTAAAAATTCATGAAGAGGCGGATCAAGGAGTCTGATTGTCATGGGAAGTCCCTTAAGCCTATCAAACATTTCTTTAAAGTCTTTTTTCTGGAAAGGAAGGAGTTTGTCAAGAGCGCGTTTTCTTTCATCTTCGGTTTTTGAGACAATCATTTGGCGAACCGCTTTAATTCTCTCACCTTCAAAGAACATATGTTCCGTTCTGCAAAGCCCTACACCCTCTGCCCCATATTTAATACTTTGCATGATATCTTTTGGAGTATCGGCATTAGCTCGAACTTTAAGGCGTCTGTATTTATCTGCCCAGTTCATTAGAGTTTCGAAATCTCCTGATATTTCAGAAGGCTGCGTTTCAATTTTACCGATATATATATATCCTGTGGACCCGTCGAGAGAGATGTAGTCGCCTTCGTAGATTTTAGCTTCTGATAAAGTAAAATATTTTTCTTTGTAATCTATTTTAATGTCTGAGCCTCCGGAAACGCAGCAAGTACCCATACCCCTTGCAACTACTGCTGCATGTGATGTCATGCCGCCCATAACGGTAAGTATACCTTCGGAAGCGTGCATACCTTCAATATCTTCAGGGGACGTCTCGTTTCTTACAAGTATAACTTTCTCGCCACTTTTATTCCAGGACTTTGCATCCTCGGCATTAAATACAACTCTTCCACAAGCAGCTCCGGGCGAGGCAGCTAATCCTTTTCCTATAGGTTTTGATTTTTTAAGCGATTCAAGGTTAAATGTAGGGTGTAAAAGGGAATCAAGTTGTTTGGGGTCTACCCTTAAGACCGCTTCCTTTTCGTCTATCTTTTTTTCTTTAACTAAATCGGTAGCGATTTTAAGGGCAGCTTTAGCAGTACGTTTACCGTTTCTTGTTTGAAGCATATATAGCTTACCGCTTTCGATTGTAAACTCCATATCTTGCATATCTTTATAGTGATTTTCGAGTTTTTTTGCATATTTATAAAATTCATTATATATTTCAGGCATAGCTTCTTTTAAATGACTAATAGGCTGTGGAGTACGTATACCGGCAACCACGTCTTCTCCCTGGGCATTTATTAGATATTCTCCAAAGAGTTCATCCTCACCGGTTGCGGGATTTCTGCTAAATGCAACGCCCGTACCGGAATTTTCCCCAAAATTACCAAACACCATCATCTGTACGTTAACAGCCGTACCCCAGCTGTATGGAATACCGTTCATTCTGCGATATACGTTTGCTCTAGGGTTATCCCATGACCTAAACACGGCTTTAATCGATTCCATGAGTTGATAATAAGGGTCTTCGGGAAAATCAGACTTAGTTTCTTCTTTGTAAAGTTTTTTGAATCTAACGATTATTTCTTTTAGATCGTCTGCACTAAGATCCGTATCTAGGGTAACGCCTTTTTCTTTTTTGACTTCTGACAAAATTTCTTCAAATTTGTGTTTAGGCACTTCCATAACAACGTCTGCAAACATTTGTATGAAACGTCTGTAGCTGTCGTAGGCGAATCTGGGATTGTTTGTGATTTTAGCAAGACTTTCGCAACAATCGTCTGTAAGGCCCAAATTTAGAATAGTATCCATCATACCCGGCATAGAAGCCCTGGCTCCGGATCTTACGGAAAGAAGAAGAGGATTATTTGAATTTCCGAATTTTTTACCTGTTATACTTTCTAAACTACACATATTGTCTTTAACTTGGGCGATTATATCTTCAGAAATAGTTTTGTTGTCATTATAGTATTTTATACAAGCTTGCGTTGAAACAGTGAATCCTTGGGGGACCGGCATACCAAGGGACGTCATTTCGGCAAGATTGGCGCCCTTTCCCCCCAGAATACTTCTCATTTTTCCATTTCCCTCAGAGAAAAGATATACATATTTGTGAGTCATAAATATCCCCCAGATAATAAAATATTAGTATAATGATAATAATAATACAAAAAGCAAAAATATAAAGTGTTTTTAAAAAAATAATTTTGAAGTTATAAGTCTATAAAAGAATGTTTATGTTGAAAAAAGTTTATTTTTATAATATTATTTATAAGTAAGAGTAAATTATACGTTTTTTGCTTAGATTTTATAACTTTTGGGAGGGGAATCTTTTTTGGATAAGCGGTCATGCTGTCTGGTACTAGCTGCCGGAGAAGGAACTCGGATGAGATCAGAAGCTCCAAAAGTTTTGTGCGAGGTTCTTTTTAAACCTATGATAGGCTGGGTTTTAGATACTGTAAAAAATTGCGGCATAAAGAATACGTGTGTGGTAACGGGATATAAAAGTGAAGTTTTAAAAGATTATTTAAGCTCTCAAGATAATGAATGTGAATTTGCGTATCAAGAGGAGCGAAAAGGGACTGCTCATGCGGTAATGACGGCCTTGAATTTTTTACAAAGATATATAAATACGGATATATTGATTTTGGGAGGCGATTCCCCTTTTATAGATGAAAAGACTGTAAAAGAATCTTATAAACTTCATTTAGAAAAAGGAAATTCAGCCACTATTATAACAGCTATGGTTGAAAATCCCTTAGGATACGGTAGAATTCTAAGAAATCAAATTACAGAAAAAGTTGAAGCCATAATCGAGGAAAAAGATGCATCTTTGAATCAGAAGAAAGTAAAAGAAGTAAATTCCGGGATGTATTGGTTTAAAGTCCGTGACCTAATAGATTCACTCGGGGATATATCCGAGGAAAATGCTCAAAAAGAATATTATCTTACTTCTATTATAAAAATTTTTATAGAAAAAAATTTAAAAGTTTCAGCATATAAATCTTTATCAAGCGATATTGTCTTGGGGGCGAATGATTGTAGTCAACTCCAGACTCTAAATGAAATAGCTAGAAAGAATATAATATATAATTTTCTAAATGAAGGTGTGAATATACCTTGCTTAGATGGAGTGATGATAGGAAAAGACGTAAAAATAGATCCTAGCACAACAATTCTTCCCAATACTATCTTATCCGGAAAGACAAATATAGGAAAAAACTGTATAGTAGGACCTTGTTGCGAGATTATAGATTGTACTATAGGAGATGGATGTGATATAAAATTTAGTTTTTGCAAGAAAAGTAGTATCTCGGAAAACAGGGTCATAGGGCCTTTTGAATCAATTACAAACAGATGTAATGCTTTTAGCGTAAGTATATAAATATTAAAGAAATAATTTTTTTGGAGGATAAAAAAATAATGGACTTTCAAGGCAGAAAATTAAAGGTATTTACGGCAAATTCAAATCCGGCTCTTGCAAAAAGTATAGCTGAGAATTTAGGACTTAAACTAGGGGATTCTAAAGTTACTACTTTTAGCGACGGAGAAATATCGGTATCGCTAAATGAGTCTGTTAGAGGAGCGGACTGCTACATAATACAATCCACATGTTCTCCTACAAACGATAATCTTATGGAGCTTCTAATAATGATAGATGCTATGAAAAGAGCGTCAGCTGCCAGAATTACAGCTGTAATGCCGTATTTTGGATATGCTCGTCAAGACAGAAAAGCAAAGCCCAGAGACCCGATATCTGCAAAACTAATAGCTGATTTAATAACAACTGCCGGAGCAAATAGAGTTTTGACAGTAGATCTTCATGCCCCTCAAATACAAGGTTTTTTTAATATACCCGTAGATCATATAATTGGATCTCCTCTTTTAGCATCATTTATAAAAAATATAGAAGGATTTGACGCTAAGGAATTTACGGTTTTAGCTCCAGATTTTGGGTCCGTTACGAGAGCGCGTCAATTTGCAACTAGACTTGGATGCCCACTTGCGCTAATTGATAAAAGACGTCAAAGAGCAAATGAATGTGAAGTAATGAATATAATAGGTGACGCTCGTGATAAGAAGATTATACTTGTTGATGATATGATAGATACGGCAGGTACGATCTGTAATGCAGCAAAGGCAATAACCGAAATAGGAGGGGCCAAAGAAGTATATGCCTACGCAACCCATGCTGTTCTTTCGGGAAAGGCCATAGAAAGACTCCAAAACAGCGTAATAAAGAAAGTAATATTTTTGGATACTATCCCAATACCAAAAGAAAAACTCATCGATAAATTTACAATAATAAGTATAGCCCCGCTTTTAGCAGAGGCTATAAAAAGAATATATACGGATAGACCAGTTTCTTCTATTTTTGATTAGCCTTTGGTACAGAGGTCCTCATAAATTGCTTTAATTTTTGATTGTATATATTCCAAATCTTTTCCTACCGAACCAATATATTCTACCTTATCTGAATAATGAGTTACTTTTTTTTCAAACATTGGTTTAAACAAACGAGAGCTTGATACTGATTTTTGATTGGCTTTATAAAGCTTTGCCTTGTTGCTTTCATAATATTGTTTGCAATTATTCACTAGAGAATTTATTGAATTATAATACTCAGATATATCAGATTCTGTTTGTTTTATTTCTGGTTTCATACTTTCATAAATATTTAAAAAATCTTGGTCTTCTTTTTTTATATTCATGCCCTTATCTTTTGATTGAGAAAGTGAGTTAGCACGAGCTCTTATTTTTGAACCCACATAATTTTTAATTTTATCGTATGCCGCGTTAGCTTTTTTTAAATAAATATTGGCAGTAGCTTTCATCTTATTTGCTTTGACTTTGAATTTTTGAAACTCGCTATCCGCCTTCTTTAATTCGGCTGCTTCTTTATCTATTTCTTGCTGTTTTTTCTTTTCTTCTTGCTGTTTCTTCTTTTCTTCTTGCTGTTTCTTCTTTTCTTCTTGCTGTTTCTTCTTTTCTTCTT
>CAQBRY010000006.1:33987-34800 GCA_948762645.1 uncultured Eubacteriales bacterium
GCTGTTTTTTCTTTTCTTCTTTTTTTGTACTTTTTTCTTCTGCACTTTTTTTGTTTTTACCAAATAATCCCATAACTTATCATCCCTTCATATTAGAATATAAGTATAATTATATATATAAATACAATAAAGTCAAGATTTTATATAAAACTGTATATTTTGCTCATTTTTCTGTGTAGCTCGAAATTTAAATAAATATATGATAAACTTCATAATTAATATAAACAAAACTTGAGAGGTTGAAAATATTAATGCTTGAAAGAAAGATTATACTGAGTGCAGATAGTGCTTGTGATTTGAGTGAAAGTTTTAGTAGTAAGTATAATATACATTATTACCCCTTTTATATACATTTAGACGGTAAACAATATAAAGACGGCGTAGACCTTTTTCCCGACGACATATACAAAGTTTACCATGAAAAAAAAATACTCCCTAAAACTTCAGCAATTAACATAGAAGATTATAAAACGTATTTTAAGAGTCTATGTCAAGAAGATAGCGATATCATTCACATTAATTTAAGTTCGGGTATATCGTCTACGTATCAAAATTGCTGTTTGGCCTCAAAAGAAGTAGGAAATGTATATCCAGTTGATTCTTATAACTTATCAACTGCAATAGGTATACTTGCGATAAAGGCAGGTAAAATGATAGAAAAAGGCTTTGATGCTCCTTATATACAGAAAGAATTATCGTTAATGTCTAAGAAATTAAAATCCAGCTTTGTGGTTGAAAGTTTAGAGTTTTTAAAAGCCGGAGGAAGATGTAGTTCAATAGCGTCTATAGGAGCAAAACTCTTTAATATAAAGC
>CAQBRY010000007.1:0-2797 GCA_948762645.1 uncultured Eubacteriales bacterium
GTGAATGTATGAATAAACTTTCTTCTCTCTATCTTAGCCTATAAATTTACTTTTGCCCACAATAATTGTGGGCAGGTCAATTTTACCTCTTATTTTTTGTTTAAAACCTTTCGCTGGTTGTGGGCAAAACTGTGGGCAAACAGAATATTTTTTTATTTACAAAATCTGCCGGATGAAAAGCATTCTCTTGCAACCTTATGCTTATTGTGGGCAGAAATTTTTATTAAGTAAAAAATAGAACCAAGTTCAAACCTTGATTCTATCTATATTCTGGCTCCCCCTGTTGGACTCGAACCAACGACCCTGCGGTTAACAGCCGCATGCTCTAGCGAGCGTTATAGTTTCATACCGTAAAATACTTGTTGTAGCTTTCAATTTTATAATTGTTATAATCCCTCGCAAAACTGCTGGTAGTTCATATCAAACTCAATTTTTATGTTATATCCTGCGCTAACTAAAACTTGTCTTATAAGCTGACACGCTATCATTTTTCTTTGTTCGAGCGGTGAATTTTCAAATTCATTCGCCCAACTTAAAAAACTTTCATAGTGATAATTTAGTTTCCCCATAGCTTCTTTTTTGTTGTCTAACTGTGATTTTACTTTTTCCATTTCTAAGGTTGCTTCACTTAATTTATTTTGCGTTGCTTTGATTGCTTCGCTTAATTGTTCCGCTGTGAATGTGCTTTCCCCCACTAATGCCTTTCCGATTTCAAGTTTTAACGTCTTTAATTGATTATTTAGCTTTTCAACTTCGGCATTTGCTTTTTTATATCTTTCATTACATCCCGATACTTGCAATTTATACCGTCTTTCAAGTGCTTTTGATTGCGGTATTTCTTTTATTTTCC
The DNA here is from genome assembly GCA_948762645.1 of uncultured Eubacteriales bacterium. Lineage (GTDB taxonomy): Bacteria > Bacillota > Clostridia > Oscillospirales > Acutalibacteraceae > CAQBRY01. Next base: position 851 of record CAQBRY010000007.1, read on the forward strand.
TAAATAAATCTTCAAGCACCGCTAAAACTGCGTTGTCTATCATCTCGGCTCTGTATGAGGTTTGTCCGTCACAATCGCTTAATTTCCTTGTCTTATGGTAGCAAGTATATTTTAATTCATCTATTTTATACTCGCTTCCGTCTTTTCTTATATACCTGTCTTGGTATCGCGTTACAACTAATCTTCCTCCACAATGCGCACAAAATATGTTCCCTGATAGCAAGGTTTTACCTTTATTGTTAAGTGCTATTGTTCGTTTATCGTTATTTTTAGCAAGCCTTTGCGTAACTATATTTCGTGCGGTATCAAATATATTTTCGTCAATTATTTTTAGTTCTTCGATAAAACCAGACGTTACGTTCCCAGAAGATAAGTACCCGCAATATATTTTATTTTTAAGTATTCGATTTACTGTATTGCTTTGAAATTTACTTCCGTTATGAGTTCTTAGTCCCTTTTCATTTAAAAAGCGAGCTATTTGGTAGGAACCCATACCGTCTTTTACAGTTTTATCAAACATTAATTTTACATATTCTGCTTCAAGAGGCTCTACCGCTAAATCGTATAAATCTAAGCCCTTTTTATTTACTCTACCGCGCTTTTCTAATTTATATCCATACGGTACTGTGCCGCCTCTATATACTCCCTCTTGCGTTAATTGTTCCATTCTGGTCTTAATTCTAACCGACGTTTTTATACTTTCTCCGCTTGCTTGCCAAAATCTTATATAGTTCATAAGTTTGTCAACGTGAGTATCAAAACGCTGTTCGCCCTCTTGCGTACTCCAAACTTCTATCCCTTGTTTTACAAACCATTCCACAACAAAAGGCGTTTCATCATCACGTCTACCAACTCTATCAAACATAAATACAAGTAATACATCAAACTCTTTTCTAAGTGCCGCCGCTTTTATATCTTGTACCGCGTCCCGTTCTTTTTCCGATACTTTAAAGCCTGACACTCCTTTTTCCGAAAATTCTTTTACAATAGTCCAACCTTGCGCTTTCGCGAACTTCTCACATTCTATTCTCTGCATTGGAATATCGTCTTTTATTACTTGCCCTTTCGTTGATACTCTATATAAACAATACACCCTCTTAGTCGTAACACTTAATTCATTAATTACATCTATATCATTATAACAACAAGTTTTTTGCATGGTATGTTATGTCCTCCCGTATATTTTCATATACAAGACTACATTTTTAACTCTATATTCGGTTGTCAAGGTTCATTCTATTTAATTATACCTTAACATTGTCTTTTTGTAAATCCCATAACAGCGAGCTTTCTATGTAATCTTGCACACGCTTCTCGTAATTATCAATTAAAGTATTTAAAACTATTTCTTTAACATTTGGATTGTGCTTTGTTGAAAAGTATATTGATACATCACAGCCGTTTATCTTTTTATTTATAACGTGTTTATAGTCTAAGTCCACTATCAAAACTCCTTAAAATAAATTTTTTTGGCAACCTCAATCTAATACTGGTTAGGTATTATCACACGAATTTCACGTTTCCCTCATTGGAACTGTACTCTGGAACTTAATCTCGACTATATCAGGAGTATCATTATTACCGCCGTTGTTATTGCGAATTGTCCACCACAGACAATTTTATATATCGGTGGAATATCGCTCGCTAAACTTGTATATAATAGAATTGTGAATTTTAAAATATACATCTTAGGTTATGGCGCACCGTATAACACGCTTACTTTTTAAGCCGACGGATAAAGTAATTGAGGTTGTCCATATTAAATTTTCAATGTTCGTTGATTGGAATAAATTTCCTCTCACCCTTATAGACGGATTTAGGGGGTGAATTTATAAACGAATATTGTCGACTGATAAAATTAATAACCATTCTACCTTTTTAATATATAATTTTTTATTTTTCTTATAATTTTATTTATTCTATGATATATAGCAGGCTGTTTAACGT
>CAQBRY010000007.1:2807-34637 GCA_948762645.1 uncultured Eubacteriales bacterium
TTTAACGTTATAAAATTTTGCTAATTCCTCTTGTGTCATATCTTCATAAAATAAAAGCGTGATAAAATATTTTTCTTCATCCGATAATTTTTCAATGGCTCCGTGTAACGCCTCATTTTGAATTAAATCAATCCAACGAAGCCTACCGCTATGTTTATTCTCAATCTCTATTTCAAAAATTAAATCGCTATTTTCAAATAAAAATTCTTCATAATGCACGTTATTATTAGCGTGCTCAGCCTGTCAAAAAATCACCATTTCCATGAAAGGAAGAGGTGATTTTAATTCGATATGAGGTCAATATAGGTAAAAAATGAGGACGTCTTAAGCCCACATTGCAAGTTTTTTAAGATTCATGGCAGCAAATTTAAGCCTAACCCAATTTTGAACTCTTTTGAGACCTTTGATAAACGTGTAACGCATAGAATGTTTTTCTTTTGCATCCGCAAACACTCGTTCAATGGTTTGGCAACGCAAAGCATATATCTCCTTGCCGTGTTTGCTGTGACGGATATCCTCGGCAAGCTCTATGTAATCAGACCATACGTGCTTTGTAACAAGCTTTTGAAAGGTTTTATTGCTTGTGCATTTGTTACGATATTTACATGTTTCACAGTCCTTAGGATTACTCTTAAACTCTTTGTACCCATCACGATTGGTATTAGTATATTTCAGTACCTTGTTGTTCGGACAAACTACACAATCATAGTACTCATCATATACAAACTCATAGCTTTTGAAATATCCTTCTTTAGTCATTGGTCTTTTGTATGGAGCGGCAATCTTTTTTCCGTCATCTATCACCTTTTTACATATCCAAGGGGTTTTGTAGCCCGCGTCTACTGCTACTGTTTCTACTTCTGTAAATTGTTTTGTCACTCCATCATAAACCTCATCAAATACCATGCTATCATGAATATTCCCTGCGGTTACCGTTGCGCCCAACACAAAATTATGCTTATCGCAAGCAGTATGTGCTGTGTAGGCAAATTCTACCTTATGTTCGCCCTTGTGAAACAATCCACAATCTGGGTCCGTCGTGGACGTAGTGACCGTTTTGGTTTTTGTAACGTCTTCTTTTTCCTTTAGAGGTTTCTTTCCATGAGCAATTCTATCTGCATTAATTTCTTGCTTTAAGCGTTCATCGTAAACTTTTGCTGTAAATTTGGCTTGCTCTTTTCTATGCTTTTTCTTGTTTGCATTTGCTTTGATATGCGTTGCATCAATAAAGATTGCACTCGCATCTACTAGCCGCTTTTCAACTGCTTGCTCTAATATCCAGCTGAATATTTCCGTAAACAATTCGTCTGGAAACCGGCTTGCAAAGGCATAGCTTATGGTCGCAAAGTGTGGAATTGGTGTGTCTAGATTATAGTGTAAAAACCATCGGTATGCTATATTTGTTTCAACCTCTTTGATTGTTTGACGTAGGGAACGTATTCCGAAGATATGCTGCAAAAGCGCTATTTTTACCACTACCACAGGATCACAGCATGGTCTGCCTTTATCTTCACTGTAGTATTTTTTGGTCATCTCGTATACTTCTTCAAACCTTATTACTTTGTCTATTTTTCTCAATAAATGTTTTTTCGGCATTAAGCTATTTATGTCTACAATCTTTACTTCTCCTCTCATATCTCCGCTTCTTTCTATCATTTTTTCATCCCCTTTTTTTTCCTATATTATACCTCTTTTCATACCAAAAGTCCTCTAACCTTTTCTGGATTAAAGGACTTTTTTGACAGGCTGTGCACGTTATTATTAGCGTGCTTCTTTTCTTTTTCTATATCGTCTAAATCCATATTTTTTACTACTTTGTTAAAGTACGCCATTTCATTTTTAATATTGCGATAGTGTTTTTCCACACTTGTACCCTCCCGATTATTTTTAAAAAATTTAAAAATAGTCGGGTTATTACGGATATCTTATGTAGTAGAGAAACCATCGCTTCATAGCTCGTCCTCTTTTAACCTAAAAAAAGAGCAGAGTTATACACTTGAAGTGCAAACTCCGCTTTTAAATTTTAGGTGCTATGAAAATGCTCTGCATTTAACCACAGAATACCTATTACACATATTTTATTTTCTAAATACAGAACATCCTAACGAATCACTTTGGAACTCTCCCTTTGAAATACCGCACCTAAACTTTCTATTCTAGGTTACGCACTTTCCAATGTATTTTTTATATAGCAATAGGCGGTCATAAAATATAAAAATCAAAATATCACCGCTAATTAAATTCTATATGGTGTATTATGGAAAATTTGTAATATTTAAGGTGAGAAACTTTAAAATATTTAGAATCTGTATTTGACTTTTATAATTTCATATGATATAATTAAAATGTGGTTAATGATTATTAAGTTTTGTATAAAGGAGTGCTTACAGTATGTTTGATTTCAAAAAATTCTGTGGTGTGAGTGCAATATGTTTGTTTACGATGTCAGTTGGTGGGTGTCAAGCAATGCATAATAATACATCTGTTCAGGAAATTAAAAAAGACGAAATGGTTACAGTAGGCTTATATGGAACTAAAAACACTAGGGATTTAGGTGGCTATAAAACCGCAGACGGAAAAACAACTAAAAATAAGATGTTTTTTAGGTCAGATAATACTGATAAATTAACTGATGAAGATATTAGAAAATTAAAAGAAGAATATGATTTAAAAAATGTTATAGATTTAAGATACGATAGCGAAATTGCAGCTGCCCCTGATAGATTAAGTAATGTTGAAGAAATAACGTATTATAATATTCCATTGTACATTCCTAAAGAGCAAATGAGAGATTTAATTAAAGGCAATATTGATTTGGGTGATGCGTATATTGAATCATTAAATCAAAGAGAAATGGTCAAAAATATTTTTGATACTATTGCAAATATAGATGATGGCTCTTTGTTATTCCATTGTACCAATGGTAAGGATAGAACTGGTACAGTTGCAGCTTTATTACTTGGGCTTTGTGGGGTTTCAAATGAAGATATCGTAGACAACTATTCTGTAACCTATGAACTGATAAAAGATAATGAATCAGTAAAGAAAGGAATAGAAAAATTCGGCACAGATGTAATATTTAAATCCTTGCCTGAATATATGAATAAATTGATGAACCACATATCAGAAAAATATGGAAACGTTGAAAACTATTTAATTGAATGTGGAATTTCTAAAAATAACATCGATAAAATAAAAGATAAGTTTACGGTTTAATTGTAAATATTGACAATATATAAAATCATGATAGAAGTTATAATGATATAGCTTCTATCTTTTTTTGTGTTAATTTGAAAATTTTCTATTTAATCTACCTCCGCTTTTATTATTTAGAAAATGGATAATTGATTTTTTAAAACAAATTATTTTAGCAATGATTTCAATATAGACAGCATATTACTAATTTCATTTTCATTTAATTTTTTGTCTTTAAAAAATACATAATCTTGATTCTGTATAAAATCAATTAGTTCAAGTATAATTTGGTCTATGTGGATTGATTTTGTATGGAATCTTTCTTCTATACCTAAAAGCGTATTTATGGATGTATGAAGTTCATCACTAATTTTTATAAGCGTATTCAAATCTGGCTCTCTACGCCCTTGTTCGTACATACCCACAGTTGACGCAGAAATTTTAAGTTTTTCTGAAAGTTGTTGTTGGGTCAATCCTAATTTTTCTCTCAGCTCCTTAGCTCTAATATGAAACATTTTAAGATATTTCACCCTTTATTAAAAATTTTTGTAAATCTATTTTAAAAATTTCCTATTTAATCTACCTCCGCAATATTAATTATTTCTATATTTCTTCTTTCTCCATATTTTAGTGTTTTTAACGCTCCACCATCATATTTAACGTAAGCAATTAGAAAGTTTGAATTATTAATCATCCATTCATTACGCTTCAAAATTGCAAGACGTCTTGGAATATTCTCTATTTCGGGATAAATTGTGCTATCAAAAATTTGTTTATATAAGTCTTCTTCATAAGAGTCTTTTCTTGTGGGCATATATGCTCTAACTAAGTAAGATTTTATAAATGGATAGTCTTTTTTTATTTCTTTAAGAGTATTTGCACACAGCCAATCAAAATCACCCTTGCCACCACTATAAAACGTGGTGACATTTTTATTTTCTATCAAATTTATAATTTCGTTTTTTAGTCTTATTTTGAATTCTTCCTTATTAAAAATATTTGCGTGTCCTGCGAAACTACAAGTTTTCATTTTTATTCCCTTTCTATTTCTACGAGAAATTTATATTTCATAAAGAAATATAAAAAGACATAAAATAAAACCTAAAGAGGTGATAATGTGTCGATTGATATGGGACAAAAAATACGTCAATTAAGACTTCAAAAAGAGTGGAAACAAAAAGACCTAGCTGATAGATTAGGTGTCAAGGAATCTACTGTTAGTTTATATGAAAATTACATGAGAATTCCACCCTATGAAATTTTAATTAAGCTATGTTATATATTTGGTCTATCGGCAGACTATTTTCTCGGAATTGATTTAGATAATAAAATTCGTACACCTCTACAAGATTTATCGGAAAGCCAAGTTAGAGCAGTATTAACTATTATAGATGAATTTAGATTATCAAATATGGATAGATAATCTAATTTTTAAATTGACTAAAGTAAAATAAGTAATCTCACTTAAATGTATTTTTTACACATGGCATTTACTGAATGTCATGTGTAAATCCATTTTACCATAAAATTTAATTAATGACAATCAGTAGGTGTCAATTAGAGGTGAATAATATGTACAAGAACAAAAACAATGATGGGACATTAAATATATGTGGGAAAATAATTGCTACTTTGAGAAAAAATTTAACTCCAAAAACATCTCAAAGGCAATTAGCTGATATGTTACAGTTGCAGGGACTAGATGTAGATAAAAATGCTATACAAAGAATAGAACAAGGAAAAAGATTTGTAACCGATATAGAACTTAATATATTAGCTGATGTTTTAAATGTATCAACAGACTATTTACTCGGAAAAACCAATATTTCAAATCCTTATACATCTGAATCCATCTAATATTTAGACTAGTAATATTAAAATACACCTAATCTTATATAATGAATTATAGGTGTAACCTATAATAATCTATATTATAGAATATTCTGTCTTTACTTACAATCCCCTAAAATATAAATAGGGGTATTTTTATGAACGAGGTAGACAAAAAAAGATATATTCAAATTGGTTTAAAAATAGCTTATTATCGGAAACTTAATGGGCTTACACAAGAAAATTTGGCAGAAAAAATTGGAATTAGTCCTGGATACTTATCGCAGGTTGAAACACCGAGTTTTATTCAACCAATATCTCTTAAAATGTTATTTGCTCTTGCGGATGTTTTTAGGATTCAACCATATAAATTACTTGAATTTGAAAGCGAAATATAACTCGATTTCATCTTTCCACATGATATATTTATAAATAAAAAAGGCTTATCAATCAAAAAAATTGGTAAGCCTTTATAACGATTAATTTATTGTAAAAATATTGTTGTAAATACTTGTTTTATAATGTATAATTGTAAGCTAGTAGTAGGAGTTTAGCCTATGAATGGCGGTTAATCTGCCTCCGAGAGGAGGTAGATATTATGTTGGATTTTATCATTTTTATAAGTCCTCTTATAATGTATTTTATAGTGCTATTTAGTGCTGTTAATTATATAGATAAAAACACAAAAATATAAAAGCCGCCACTCGTCCAAAGTATCGGCTTTTATAATGCTTTATACCTTTGGAGGCTGACCGCTTTTCAAACGGTTTTGCTCCTACTACTTTTTATTATATGCTTCATGTCCTTAAAAGTCAACACATTAATATAATATTCTTTCTGCGTATTTTTATACGTGGAATTTTTTATTTTATAGCTATAACTTTTTCTAAAATATCATAAATGTAATTACTGCCACGAGCCAACAATATGCCAGTTAGAACGCTCCCGATATACTTTACATCCGACTTCAAATTAAAATATGCTGGTAAATCTATTTTATAAGCCACAGCTACAACAATTCCCAAGATTATACTTAAAAACATTTGCCAAGAAAAGATTTCTTGTACGAAAAATTGATTTATATATGTAATTATCGATTCAATCAAGATTGCAAAAGTTATAATTTCAAAGGTTTTACTTTTCATATATTAACCTCCGTGATAAAAGCGTCGGTAAAGCCTGCATTTTTTGCTTTTTGTAGACATTTTTCAGCGTTTTGTTTGTCTTTAAAAGCTCCAACTTGAACACGATATAATTTTTCGGATTTTTCGGCTTCATAAGAAACTCCGTAATAATCGCAAACTCCCTTTGCTATGGCTTCTCCTAAAGGTTTTACGTTGTTAATTATCCAGTTTGAGCCTTCTTTTGAATCGTGAAATTCACACTCGACATAGACTGCGATAGCTTTTGTAGAATTTAATTCGGCAAGTTCAGGGTTTGTCCGCAAAGTGTAGTCATTTCCAGGCGAAATTGGAGCAACCGCATTTAAAATTGAAATACCTGCTTTTTTGTTTTCTGTTTCTTTACTGTAAATCATTACCAACGTTCCGCCCGTGAGACTTCCGTTAAAAGCGTTTGTGTGAATTGGAATATGTAAATCTGCGTTCCAACTATTACTTTCGCTAATATTTTTCGCCATAGCTTGTCCCTCTGGAGCCTTTTTTACTTCAAATCCGCACCTTAAAAGTGCTATTTTTGCGTACTCTGCGATTTTATTGCATTGTTCTTGTTCGTTTGTATTGCCAGTTGCATAGATATTGTTTATTTGACAACTCGGTGATAAATATATTTTTTTGCTCATAAAAATTCTCCTTCCAATAATTATTTATAAACAAAGATTTTTTGATGTTTCAACAGCAAATTTAAGCCGTTCGTTTCCACATATAGCACGTGATATATGGCTGAAAATTGCTAGATTCGGCTGTATCTCCCTTAGACCATTTTCCAGCTGCGCTTACTGTTCTTGTGGAACTAGCCGCATTATTATTTAAATTTACATCCATTGAGCTAAATTCGCGTGCCCACCCATCATATTGGTTATCTGAAAATCTATATGCCCCCGTTGTACTGAACGCACCTTCGCCTACCGCCGCCCCATAATACCAATGCATACCTATTCTAAATTCGTGTCTATGTGATGAACTTCCACCAGTTTTTTCTACTGTATTAAAATTAGAATTTGAAGTATTCACGCAAACTGGAACTCTACCCGAACCCCATTGTACCCAAGTTCCACCAAAAAAATTAGTAGGGTTGGTACTGTTTATTGACATATAAATTGAGCCTACTGGATAAACTAAGTCAAAAATTGTTTTACTATTTAATCTAAAATTCCCTTCAATTTCCGTATCCATTTTTATTTGTACTTTCTTTTCATTTTCTGAAGCTGTGGAAACCCTCCCAAACGCTATACTTCGACCACTTGCGTTATAGTCAACAAGCGTGAAAGCCGTACCTAAATTAAGCATTTTTTCGGTACTTCCAAAATAATCTGCTATTTTAAAAATAAATTCATATTCGCTATTTACGTCAGCTTCAATTATTTGCGTACTTTCATAAGAATAACTGCTATTAGATAGATTTATCGTTGTATAACTACTATCTGCTAACTTTTTATATAATAATTGGAATGTCTTATCGTTTTTATTGTTTACACTTGAAATTGTAGCTTTGAGCGTACATTTTGCATAAGCCCCCTCGTCATTTGGCGTACCGTCTTCGCTACATCTAACAACAGAAAAGTTATTTATTGTAGGGTTTGAATAAGAAACAACCGAATACGAAATACTTTTATTTGCTGTCCTATTTCTTGTATCGGTTATTTTAACTGTACAAGTTCCGTTTCCAGTTAGTGCGTTTGTTGTGAAATTTGATGAATTAAAAGACTGCCCATTTATTTTAATTTCATAGCTTTTTATCGTACTTGAATATACTCCACTTGCCGAAACAGAGCCTTTTATCGTACTTTTGCCTTGCACATAACAACCGAATTTATTAGATATTCCCGACGTGTTCTCAGTTAAAGTAACATTGTTTATCGTCGGCACAACGCTTGACGGAACATAAATTGTAAAATCTTTTGATGAACTTCCAATATATGTGCCACCCGAATAAGTATATACATAAACTTTTGCGGTAGTTGACGTCGAATTTGGTGCAAAATCGCAATCGCTTAAAGCTGGCGTAAACGTACAACTTGTCCCGATATTTTCTCCTACACGAAAATGCTCTCCGTCGGGTCTTACATAATCAACTTTATGTGTAAAAGAGTCAGAAGCTCTACTTATATTTACAGTAATTTCACTTCCAAAAGTATTGCCATTAATACTTGAAATACTGCTTGCTCTCGGGATTGTTGTCAGCCATTCGCTAAAGCCTTGTTCGCTACTTGATAACGGCGTATCCATACTAATCCACGCGCTGACCGATAAATTTTTACTTCCATCTGCTTCGTGATAAATATTTAACGTTTGTGAATATAAGGTTATACCGCTTGATGTTATTTTCTGGCTTGGGCTGATACTTGCGGAGTATGTTGTGCCGTTTATTTTACAATAGCACGTGCCACTTCCATAAGTCGTATATGAATTATCGCGCCAAAAATCTACCCACACAGACACATTTGAATAATTACCCTCAACGCTCTGCCAGTTTTGGTTTATTTTTATATTATATTTTACGTGGCTATTACTTGTCGAAAATGTGCTTGATGTTCCTATAAAATCACCACCTATTTTGTTAAATATGTTATAATCTTAAATATAGAAATAATGAAAAGGAGACATATATTTTTATGAAAATAGGTCTAAAAAGTAAAACCGTTAAAATTATTGAATATGACCCCGAATGGAAAAATGAATATTTAAAAGAGAAAACTATTTTAAATAATGCTCTAAAAAACTATGATGTAGATATTCAGCATGTTGGAAGCACTTCTATAATAGGTTGCAAAGCTAAACCCATTATAGACATAGCTATCGGTATACAAAATCTTGAATACGGAAAAAAACTAATCCCTGTTCTAGAAAAAATAGGATATTATTACAATGATACAGTTAGCTTTGACGGCAGTTATTTTCTTAAAAAATGTAAAGATAATATAGAAACCCATTTCATACATATAGAAAACAAAAATGGAAAATCATGGCAAAACCACATAATATTTAGAGATTATATGAATCTTAATTCCATAGAAGTTGTTAAATATTCAAACTTAAAAGAAATTTTATCACAAAAATTTTATAACGACAGAAAATGCTATACAAAAGCAAAAGAAACATATATTCAAAAGACTATCGATAAAGCACTTAAGCATTTTAATTTACTAACTAAAGACTCGGACTATACGATATGATTTAGATATCACGATAACATAATCTTTTTATTTTTATAAAACGATAGATTCCCATTTGTTCGCGGCTCAAAAACAAAATTTCCTAACTGCAAAGAGTTAAGAAATTCACCGTCTGTAATATACAATTTTCCGTTTGAAATATAAGCTACTTCACTTTCGCCGTCCATAAAGGAGATTCTCTCATTTGAAATTTTAAGCGATAAACTATTGTTAATCATTCCCAAAATTATATTTCCGTCTATAAAGCGAATGTATTTAACTATTTCGTTAAAGTTTTCTTGTGTTTCGCTGTTATAATTATTGAGTTCTTGAGTTAAATTTTTGAACTGAAAAGTCCAGTCGCTTGCCGTTTGGCTAAATTGCGTGCTTACTGTTTCTTGGTAACTTTCAAACTCCGTTTTACTTGTATAACTTTGGTTTATTTGGCTTAAAAGCTCACCGTCCGCAACTTGAAAATTTTGTGTTATTTCTTCCGACTTATCTTTTATTTCGTCTGTTACGCTCTGTTTATAATCTTGAGAAATACTCCCCGCTTCAACCGTTCCAGCCTGCAAAAGCCCGCCATTTAGTGTGCCAGTTGTAATAAAATCGGCTACAATAGCGCCGTCTTGCGTTATTGCTAAAGAATATTCGCCGTTTACGCCCGTACTACTGTAACCTAAACCCGATAAATTCCACCTCCACACCTTTTGCGCGGTTTCCATATTCGGAGTATCCATTATTAAAATCTCTTGTGGCTTTTCGGCTGGATTTAATACAATATATCCGCCCTTATTTCCAGTAATTAATTGTGTAGCGTTTGTGATTGCTTGGCTTAAAAACGTAATTGCTTCGTCCTTTTGGCTCTGTGCATATTGTTTTTGAGTATTACCAAACTTCGGGACGGCGTTCCCGATTGTAACTTTTATGTATTTTTGAGACAAACAATCATATTCATAATTAACTACTCTTGCGCTTAAATTTATCTTCATCGGCTCGTGATAAATATTTACGGTATCACCTAAATAAACACTCTCTAAAACCGCAAAATTCTTATATTCTTCGGTATTTTGAAGCGGGATAAATTCCACATTTGCCGTAACTAAAGGTTTATCAAGACCGTTTGTAAATTCTAAATTTGCGGCATTTCTAAGAGAATTTAACGCTTGTTCTTCCGTCATTTCTTCCGATATTTTTATATCGCTATAATGTATTCGAGTAGTTTTTGTATGCGTATAGTTATCAATCAACGGCGATTCCACATATTTTTCGGGAAGATATAAAAGTGTCTGCCCATTTTCTTGTAAGCCCGTCGGCATAATTTTAGTGAATGTCCCGCTTAAATCAGTTTGAAGTCTTAGCCCCGTCAAGTTCTTTTTATAACGAATTGTAACGCCTCTGTCAGCGCCCGTTCTGTTTCTCATAAACACATTAAAATTATCTCGTTCAAGCTCACCGCCCCAAACTTTTATAAAAGAATTGTCCGCGCCTAAAATAGCTTTAACTGGGCTTATCATTTGATAATAAGCTGTTTTTTGTGAGGTAATATCTGAATTTCCAGTAAACGATGTCCCTTTTAAAATCTCACTTATAGCGTGCGTTCCACTTCCCGTTGGTCGCGTATCTTCGATAAAATAATCAAGTAAATCATAGAAAATATGTCTTGCGTAATACACGGGATTCCCTAAAATATCAACATCCGTCTCATAAGCTCTAAATAATTGAGGTGTTTTAGGTGTTGGCGCTTTGATTATTTCTTCGATTTCAATTAATTCTTCGCCTCTCGGCATTGTAATTTTTAAAGAATAATCGCCGTTTATTTCTTCCATGATTATTGCCTCAATCGGCTTTAAAATGCACTTTCCGTTATGACTAAAATCTATCTCGTTCTTATCATAAAGACTTAGAATAAGGAACACCTCCTAAATTGTTCATTATTAATTATTAGAGCCATCTCCAATTCGGCTTAATTTCTAACCTCGTGACACTTCCCATCCACGAGATTGTATTTTCGCCCGTATTGAAAATAGGAAAATCACCCGACATTTTGTTATTTAAAGATAACGTTTCATTATAAGCATTTAAAGCCTCACTATTTATCGTGATTTTTTCTTCAACAGCGTTTAAAATTATGTTTAAATTGTTGATAATTAGAGTAATATCTCCTTGACCGTAAACCGTAATTATCGGCTCACTTTCAAAAGTTCCTACATTTAAAATACTTGTCGGTTCGGTCAAAGTTAAGATAGCGGGGGAAGCCTCATACATAAACGGCTGTACTTCAAACTCAACTACAAAGCGCTTTAAATCGCGAATTATCCTTGAAAATTCTATCTGATTATTTACTTTAGCTTTAAATTTTCTATCTAAATTATTACTAAAAATCAAATCGCCCTCATCCTTAAAGTGAGAGCAAATTTTATCTATTTTAGATATGTCTTTTAAAACAAATTCGACTTGTAAAATATACGTTTCAAACGTGCCATCCGTTGCGGTTAACGTCCCGTGTCGACCCGATATTACAATACTTTCGTCACGCCTTTTAGGGCTTATTCTTTCGGGTAAAAATTCCATATAAATCCCTAAATCAAGTGAATTTATACCTTTAAAAATACAGTATTTTTCGATAATTTTTCACCTCTTTTTATCCTAAACTTAAAGCGTTTCTGCGCGAATAAAATTCAAGTTCCTTAGCAAAAGACTGCACATCTTGACTTCTATTGTTTACAAAATTTTCTATATAAATATTAAACCCACTTGTTTTAGCTTCGCTTTGATAGCTCTCAAGCGGCATTTTTACTGTATTTATATTAGTTTTTATGTCGGTTTCAAAGTTTGTCGGGATTGCATTTTCCATTTCTTTTTGAATTATTTTCATTTCATCGGTAAATCCCTCGCCAACGCCTAAAGCTAGATTTTTTCCCACTTCTTCCTTAAACAGCTTTGACGGGGAATGTATCCCGAGCGCCGATTTCATCCCATCTAAGATACCTCTTGCAAATCCTGCAACCTTGTCTTTTATCCAACTTAACGAACCCGATATTCCGTTCCAAATTCCTTGCACAATATTACTACCTATACTTAAAACTTGGCTTGGAATTTCCTTGATTTTATTTACTACCGCATTAAATAAGTTAACGGCGGCTTCTTTCCCTTTATTTACCATTTGGGAGCCCCATTCGATGACTTTTGAAATTGCCCCCGATATTGTATTGGCGATATTGCTCGGTAGGTTTTTCAGCGTATTAATAATATTATTCAAAAATTCCGTTGATTTTGTTTTTGCCGTCGTAATTACATTTTTAAAAAACTCAACTATTTTATTAATTGTATTTTGCAGCCATTCCCACGCGCGACTTGGTAAATTCTTTATGATTTCAATAACTTTACTTAGAAACTCGGTCATTTTTTCTTTACCCGTATTTATGACATTTCCGCCCCACTCGGTAAATTTATCGAAAACCGTACCTAAAACTCCTCCAATTAATTCGGGTAGCTTTGAAAGTCCGTTAATTATCGCTGTTACAATTTGTGGCACGTTTTGTACTAAAATAATTATAATTTCGGGTATTGCCTGCACTATCGCCATAAAAAGTGTTATTGCTCCGTCTAAAAGCAAGGGAATATTTGTTGTTAAAGCGTTTACAATGCTGTTTATTATGTCTGGAATTTTCGGTACTAAAACGGCTATAATCTGGGGAATTGCTTGTACTAAACCCATAAATAAAGCTATACCCGCCTCTATAATTAAATCAATATTATTAATTAAAGAATCTGCAATTAATATCACGGCGGATACAATAGCGGGGATTAAAACTGGCAAAGATTGCGATATTCCTATAACAAGTGTTGTAATTATTTCGATTCCCGCCTCTATAATCTGCGGTAAAGAATTAATTAATGCGGTAGAAAGCGCCATAATTATCATAATTGCGGCATTTGTAAGCTGTGGCAAAACCGATGTTACCGCCGTAATTATCTCGGGAATTATTTGTCCTGCAACTTCTAAAACAGAGGGAAGGGCGGCTGTTAAACCTTGTAAAAGTGCCGATATTAAACTTTTTCCTGTTTCAAGTAGCTTCGGCACGGTTTGCAATAAACCTTGTGCCATCTCCGTTGCCATATTTGCAAATTTTTGTACTGCCGCGTCAACATTTCCACCGTTTAAAACTTCTGCAATTATACCGTTAAAAGCTCCCGCCATACCGTTGGCGCCCGTTATGATTTCTGTTATTGAGGGAGCTAAGGTAGCGCCCAACAAATTTGCCGTTGAAGAAGTTGTTGACTTCCAAATCTGCATACTATCGTCCATAGCGCCCAACGAGTTTAAAACATCATTAGACAAAACTGCACCCATTTCATACGATTTTTGCGTAAGTTCTTCAATACCCGCACTTCCTTGTGCGATTAATGGGTTTAAATCTTGCGCTGACTTCCCTAAAATCTGCATAGCTATGCTGTCGCGTTCGGTTTCATTCGGGATTTTACCCAATGCGTCTATCGTATCCCAATAAACTTGTTCGCTATCTTTTAAATTTCCATTTGAATCTGTCACCGATATGCCTAATTTTTTATATGCTTCTGCTGTTGCTCCAGTACCGCTTGCGGCGCTCGTCATAGATTTTATATTTTTTGCCATTGAATTTGTCATAGTGTCAACGCTTACATCCACAAGTTCCGCGACCGCGCTATATTCTTGTAAAGCCTGAGTAGATACGCCAGTTTGAGTGGATAGTGTTAAAATATTATCTGCATAACCTGCCGCCGCTGTCACCGAATCCGTCAAATATTCCTTAACTTTTGTTATACCCTCACCGAGTTTCTTTAAACCTCCGATTACGGCTTCACTTATCAAATTCGCCTTAATTAAATCTCCAAATTTAAGCGCTTTTTGCCCCGCTTCGTCCTCACTTTTAGAAAATTCATCAAGAGATTTACTCCCGTCATCTAAATTACCTTTATTTTCGTCAAGCTGTTTATTATTGCTATCAAGTTCTTTTTCCATTTTAGAAAGTTCTGCTTCGGCTTTATTTAGGGTAGTTTTCCAGTTATTCGTCTTTTTATCGTGTTCACCATACTTTTCAGCAGAATCTTCTACCGCACCTTTTAACGTGGATATTTTCTCTTTTTGCTTTTCAATTTGTTCGGTTAATACTTTGTTTCTCTCCGTTAAGCCCTGTGTTGATTTATCATTTTTCCCAAATTCCGCTGTCAGTTTTCCAAGTTCGGATGAAAACACTTTTAAATCTGAATTTATTTGAGAAAGCGCTTGTCTATATTCCCGTTCGCCCTCTAACTTTATTTTCCCACCGAATGTTGTACTACCCATATATTCACCCCACTTTCTATTCCTTAATCCATTCGTCGCATTGATTTATTTCTGCTTCTTCTTTAAAAAGTCCACCTTTTGTTTTAAAGTTGTGGTATTTCTTAAAATGCTTAAAAAGCAAATTCCACTTTTTAAGTGTCATACGCCCAACTTCTTTTTGTGAAAATCCGAGCATTTTTGTCCCAACAAATAAAATCCACGAAAAATCAATTTTTCCATCTGACTCTTCGTGGTCTATTCGTTTTTTGTTTCACTTGTTTGTATGCTTTCAGTTATAGTCTCCGCCACCGCCTTTGTTGCTTGATTTAACCCGATTTCAGTTAAAATTCTCCCTGCTTTTTTATTTGTGATAGCTTTTCTTTTTTCATCTTTTTTCTCATTTTCAATTTCAATACCTTCATTTATTGCTTCCGTAATAAAAAATTTTAGAGCCTTTATATCTGGCTCACCTTGTTTTTGTATTAGTTCGCTCCACTTTTCAATACTTCCATACTTTTCTTGAATTATCTCCATAACATTTAGCGTAAAGGCAAGTGGATATTTTTCTGTTTTAGTTTCTAAATACTTTATTATATCGAGCATTTTAAATCACCTCTAAGTCGTTTCGGATTGTACAAATAGAGCGTTTAAAGCCGCAACAGCTTCATCTTCCGTACTAAAAACATTGTGTTTTTCCCAGTTTCCCTCGTTATCTTCAAAAACGGTTGCTTCAACGGACGGCGTGGTAAATTCTAAGCTGTCACCTTTAGTTTTAGCGTCCGTCATAAATGGTTTAAATTTAACTTTCGGAAACCACTCAACCTTATATTTTCTTGACCCACCGACCATTTTAGGAACAATATGTCCAAACCCAACATAAATCGGTGTATCCGTTGCGTTAGAGGTTACAAGTCCACTTTCTTCGTCTATCGTCTGTCCCAAAAGTTCAGCAAATACTGCGTCGTTATCATCGTCAATACCCGCCGTTATTGTACCACTCTTAAATACCGACACTTGCTCTTTTACGGTATCATCGGCATACAATGTAGCTTCCGCAAGTTCTATTGCGACTTTACATTCAATCGCACCCGCAAGCGTTTTGACCTCTCCATACGTTTTTCCGTCTTCATTTAATTTTGCATATTTAAAACTTTTAAGACCTATACTTGCCATTATTCATCAACCTTTCCAATATAATAAAAATTCACGGGTATATGATAATATCCCGTGTCGCTTTCGTATTGTTCGGGGGCTGAATCCTCCCAAATAAAGCCTTTTTGCTTCATAATATTTTTTAGCTTTCTAACTATACCCTTAAAATTTTTCTTTGAAAATATATCTATCGTCAAATATACAATTTCGTTTTTATACTCATCATCAGCGAAATTATCGGGTTTTTCATACCACGTATAATAAGTTAAATATGTTTCGGATTCCCCAGTAAACCTCAAAAAGTGAACGGGAATTTTTACTCCGTCCACTTCAAAATCTTTTAAAGTTTCCTCTATTATAGGGTTTATATTCATGCGGGGAGCCCCCGCTGGCAATTCGCGTACATAGCTATTTTAAATTTTTTTGCCTTTCTGCACGCGGATTTTATTTTTAATTTATTCATTTTTACACCTTCGCTTTCTGGTTGAAAACTTGCTCCATAGCCCTTAATACTGCGCCTTCGCTTGATTTAACTGCCGACCTTACAAACGCCGTGCCATCAATGTGTTTTGTTCCGTAGTCCAGCCATAAAGCCTTTTGACTATTACTCATACCATTTTTATCTTTGCCCGTAAAACTTACGTTTCCCACAATATCACCATTCTTATTTATGGAAGGCGTTTTAGATTTTACCGAATTTACCATAGCCCCAGTTCTTTTGTACTTTTGTGCATTATTTTTTATCGCTCTTTCTAAAATTTCTTGACCCGCTTTTACCATTTCTTTTGCTAAATTTTCATTTGAGAGCGCTTCGGGAATAACATCTCCTAAATCTACGGACGCGCTAAAATCAGCCATTATTTTATAACCCTTTCCGTTATTATCTCGGTGTACTCACCCCTCAAATTATAATCATTAACATAAACTATGTTATATAAGCTGCCTTTGAATTTTATAAACATATCCTTTTCAATATTTTTGTTAGGTGTTCTCAATAGAAAACGTGTCTTCGTCTGCGCAAAATCTGAATTGTTTTTTATTAATTCCGTCCCGCTGATATTTGTAACTTGCGCCCACGTTTTTAATATTACACCCTCGCTTTTTACTGGAAAGCCGTCTTTATCTTTGCTTTCTTCTAGTTTAATTATTTCTATCTTTTTATTTAAACACCCTGCGTTTACATACAAAAAATCACCACCTAAATTAAATTTTGTCTGTGCATATTTAAAATCATTTCTACAACCTTATTTAAGTTATTTTTATCAACATAAAAGCACCGATTATCGTACATATCCTGCACCAAAACATACACGCAAATAGAAAAATCCTCGTGGTTATCGCATTCTTCGGAGGATAGACCCGTATATGAATATATAAATTTTTTTGCGATATCGAGAAAGCCCTTTATTTCGCTAAGTTCTTTTTCGCTTAATTCTTCGGTGGATAACCTCAAATAATTTATGAGATTATCCACCGTTATTTCGCTTATTTTCATACGGGTAACACCCGTTTGTAATTCGCGCACCTAAATTTTTGAAAACACTTTTTCATTCGCCCGCGTTCCTTTCAAATACCAATTTTTATGTATTTAGACTTATTCAGATTTCATTTGTAAGACGGCAAGTTTTTGTTGGTCTGTTACTTTTCCGTCAATTTCAACCCAACCTACAACCCCTAAAGCGTGCTGTGCGGCGTAAAGTTCTTGTAAGACTTGTATTTCAACATCTTTTGTTAATTTAACTGAAAGACCCGTCATATCGCCGTAAATTATAATTTTTTCTCCCGCTTCAATTTCTGGCGTATTATCCGAAGTATAAACTGGTTTTCCAAGCAAAGTATATCCCCACGCGCTCGTAAAATCACGGTTTAATAAATAATTGCCGTCATTATCTTTTAGTTTCCTTATCGCCTTTCGCGTACTTCTGTTCATTATAAATACCGCATTTTTTTGGTAGTTATCAATTACGCTTTCTTGTAAATCAATTAAGTCATCTGCGCTAATTTTTCCACTTGCGGATGTTTCAATAATATTTGTTGCCCCCGTCAAAATACCTTGACAAGCACTTGTACCCGTTCCGTTTAAAAGTTCTTTTTCTATAAACTCCGCGATAGCTTCGCTCATCTTCTTAACCACAAAATTTGTAATATCAAAATCACTTTTATTAATCAATGACTTTGATATTTTAGTTAAAGCTCCTGCTAAATAGCTCGATAAACTTATGCTCGTAAATTTCCCCGCCGTACTTGTTAAATCCGTAAACTCCGTCGCGTATGCGCAGGTTATATCTTCCCCCGCGTTTTCAGCATAATACGGTATAACTAAATCACCTTTAACGTTATAAATTTCTGATAAACTATAAATCGGGCATATTTCTTTTACTTTCTCAATTATTTTGTTTGCTATCGTCTGTGGCACGACTGCCCCGTTGTTTCCTAAATCAAGATTATTCGCTCTGTTTTCGGTTTTAATTCCTCGAATAAAGTTAGCAAAAGCCCGTTGCTCCGCATTTTCTATGCTTTCGGATTGTTTCTCCGTTTCTTCTTTTTGACTTTCGTTAATATCATTTTTTCGGGTTTCTTCTTCAGCTTTAATTGTAGCGTCTATTTCGTCAATTAGTTTTTTAAGTTCATTAAATTTTTTTATTTCTTCCTCTGTCAAAGCCCTTTTTTCACCTTTCGCCACGTTTAAAATATCTTGCATTTTATTTTGATTTTCTGCTCTTTGCTCCGTTAAATATTTTAGTTCCATAAGTTTTTATCTCCTTTGTTCTTTATTTTTAATAGGATATTTTCATAAATTGAATAATCAACTTTATCTATAATTTTAAATATCTTAGCTTTAAAATCATCGCCTCTATACTCAACTTTTGAATTCTTATCCGCCCTTGTTTCTATGCTCGTTCCTATGTAGCACGGTACTTTTTTATCGTCTATAATTGATACTTCCAGTAAATTCATTTCGTCAATAAATCGCCGCTTTAAGTTATCACTTACGGGTTCTTCGTGTTCTTTGATAGCCTCAAATCCAAAACTCCAACCCCGAAGTTTTTTATCTTTTGCTTTTTCTATCACCTCCGCGTCCGTAATTTCGCATATTGCTCTAAGACCGATATTATCTTCAAAAAGTTCAATATTTCCGTCCCTTATACTTCCTAATTTCCTATTTGGCTCGTGGTTTAAAAGACATAAAATATCTTCGTTTTTGCCGATCGCCCTCTCAAAAGTTTTCGGCATAATCTGCTCTACAAATTTATTTCCGTTTTCGTCTAACATTGGCTTAGAGTCCCGTGCTACTGCGTTGACATATCCGTCTAAAATTACACTTTTATTGCGTATTTCTATTCTCAATTTCTTCACCCCTTTCAATATTTGTAATTTGATTAGTGTTTGGCGTGTAGATTTCTTTCGTTGAGGGATTAAATAAAACATCTTGAAGACCTAATTTTACAAAATTAAGCCCCAACGGCTCTAAATCTTCCATATATCGAACTTCATCTATCTGCATAATGTTAGATTCAAGGGCGGTTTTGTATGCTTCAAAACGAGTCTTAATATCGCCTTTCGTGATTTCTTTCGTATCAAACGCAAAATATAAAGACCTCTTTTCTTTCTCAAGTAAAAGGTCTTTATTTAACGCACATTCTACCGCCGCTATTATTGGCATTATCGCTGTTTTTATAAATATTTCATAATCAAAATCTTGTGGTACACTAAAAATGTCTAAAATTGAATTATTTGTTGCAATTTTGCTTTCGTTTAACTGCATTTCAACCGACGTACTACTAGCTTCTTGGAACTCTAAACCATTATTTAAAATAACAACATTATTTTCGCTTGGGTCTGCATACATCTTATGCCACGCGTCTTTTAAGGCTTTTATCGCTTCTTTTGTTAGCGCGTTTTGTGATTTTACAAATCCCCGCTTATTTCCACCCGTTGTAATTAATGTCTGTTCAAATTTTATCGTCTGGTACGCTATTTTTAATAACTCTTGATTTTCTTTAATAACCCCGATTCCATTTACGCCGTCTGTTGTTGCACGAGTAATTTTCAAAAATTCAAAAGGTTTATACGTTCTTCCGTGTACAGTTAAATCATAGTCTTTAAATATCGGGTCAAAATTCTTTACTATCTGTACTTTTTGTGGCTCTACATAATGTATTGATTGCACGTTGTTTCGCTTTTTATTTATATACGCGAACGCTTTACCAAAAAGCAAATAATCCCTAACTATCGCCCGCTTAAACTGTACGCCGTTTAATGTATCCTTTGTATCATCATTTAATAAATTCGGTCGGTTATCGCTTGTAACCTCGATAGTCTTAGATTTACCGTCTATCGTTTCTTCCTTATAAAGTTTTATCGGTATCATACTTACAATTTCGGATATTAAGTTCACGCACCGCGCAACTGCGGGGGTATTTAATGCTTTTTCTCGGTCTATTTCTTCACCGTATAATAAAGATTTTAATAATACATCGTCTATCGGCGGTTCCGCACGTTTTTCTTCCCGCTTTCGCTTAAATATATTCATTTACTCACCCCTTAAATTACCTGAACAACCCACGAATTATCAGAAAAAATAACATCTTGTTGCAAGAGATAAACTGCGTTAATTAGCGCGATTACCATATCTACCTTGCCGCAAGATTTTTTCTTTGTAACATATCTATTCATATTTGTATCGTAAGTACAGCGTGCATTTTCAAAATTAATCTCTAAAAGCGTGTTTTTTTCATATTCAAATTCGTGATTACTTATCTTTTCATAAAGTAACTTTGTCGGCGGGTGGAGCGTATCGCTATGTTGGCGAATTTCCACCGTATTATATTTTTTACTCCACTTTTGCGCTGAAGATAGAGCATTATATCGGTCAAAACCTATTGCTTTAACTATTACACCGTATTTTTCTTCAATACTAAAAACAAAGTCTTCAACTACACCATAATCAATGGTCTTATTTCCGCAAGCTATACATTTACACGCGTTTATAAATTGGCGGTAGTTTATACGCTCTATTTTGTTTTTCTCGTTAATTCGCCCCTCTGGAATAAAGCAAATTATATCGGCTAAAATTTTCCCGTCTTGCTCGGTGCAAATCGCAATAGCCGTGTTATCGTTCGTCATAGATAAGTCAACACCTACATAGACTTCACGCCCTTTCCAATCAATTTTATTTACTCGGCAATTTTGCAAATCTTTTATATCAATAAAACTTTCAGTTCCCGAGCCTTGATAAATAATATTACAATGCTTGGTTAAAAAATTTTCTCTCGCGGATTCCACAGATATCGCTCTTGCCCGCTTTTTTAATAAATCTTCCCATATTTCGGGTATTTCCAAAGCCACAGGGTTCGCGTGTTTTAAAATTGTATCGTTGTTTGTCCAATTCTCTTTATCGTCAGGCTCATAAAGCAACGAAAAAACGGTTTCGTCTTTTTGTGCGCCGTCTAAAACTTTTTTCACATAATTTACTTCATCTTCAAAAGGGTTATTACTTGTTGGATATTTAGTTGAAATAATGCAACCCAACTTATTTAAAATATTAAGTTGACCTGACCGCATAGCTTCTATCGCGTAACTATTCGGGAGCGCCCCAACTTCATCCGCTAAAAAGACATTCGGCAGTTTACCGTCCATTCGTGAATTACTGTAATTTAATGGGATATATCGGCTCTCGGTCAAATTAAATTCTATATAGTCACGCAAAATTTTAAAGCGGGGAAGGGAATTGTAATAATAAATTGCAGGGCTACTTTTTAAAATTTCTTCGATTGCTGTCTTTACTTCCCGCGATAAACTGCCGTCGGGCGCTACGCTATAAAATTTACTAAATTTCGGTTCCAATAAAAAAAGTAAGACAAAAATTGTTGCCACCGTAAAGGTTTTAAAATTTTTTCTCCCTACTTCTAAAACTATTGTTTCATACTTTCTTTTGCTTGGATTTTCTCTATAAACCACGCACAAAGCTGCATAAATAAGCCATTGATACCCGCACGAACAATCATAAATATTTTGACCCGTCTTTAAACCTCGCGGCATAACTAATAGCTTTAAAATATTATCAATCTTACTTAATTTTTCTTCGTCAACAAAATATTCTTCCGACTTGCCGTTACAAATATTAATAAAATTTTCGCATTGCTTTATAACATACTTCGGTGCTGAAATTTCGCCTTTTATCACGCTTTGTGCATATTTATAACTTTTATGGGCAACCAGTTGCCTTTTCATCGCGTACTTAAACACCTCCTTAAAAATAAGATTATTGCTCGCGTTTTTGTCTAACGCGGACGATTAAACTAATTCATCTCACTTGTTTTCGCTCGCGAAATACCCGCGCGGGTTCCGCGCCCGCTTAAAATTTCAAGTAGCGGGTCGGGTTCATCATTTTCTTTTCTATCCCTCAAAACTGTTATTATCTTCATAAGCGTTACCACCGTTTTATTTGCGCTGTCGGTTGTACGGTTATAATCTTGTATGGCGGGGTGGGAATACACATTTTTCCTGCCCTTTACATATTCTTTTGTTACTAAAATTCCTGCCTCTTTTATCGTCGTTTCTAAATCATTTAAAATCCCAATTTGTACTTGATATCTTTTAAAAGTTGTCAAAAAGAAAAAATTACTCTCTACTCCGTGCCTTTCAGCTATTTTTAAAATTTCTTTCGCTTGTTTGTTTAAATCTATTTTTGACATTTCCTACCGCCTTTCTATCTGTAATAATTCATTTCTTTTCAATCTTTGTACGTTAAACGATGGCTCCCACGTCGCGTACTGTTCGTCTTGCGAAATTTTAGGAGCCGTTCCCTTTTCTATCATCAATACGGCTTTAGATAGCATCTCAACGCCTACTGGAAATATTTTCTTCCACAATTCGTGATAATCTTCATTTTTATCAATAAATATATGCTTTTGAAGTAGAATATCTCCACCGTCTATCACATTATTAAGCCAATAAACCGTCGCGCCAGTAACCGCATCGCCCATAGCCACAGCCCAACGAACTGCGTCTTGACCTCGATGTCTTGGCAATAGCGACGGATGAAAACCAATAGCACCATATTTTGTTTTTTGTATTATTTTATCCGAAATATACCAATGTCAATGTGCCGAAATTACTAAATCCGTGTCATCAGGTATATCTCTTGATACAAGTTTGTCACAGTCACTTATTATCGGTATACCTAACTTTAAAGCGTAAACTTGCATTTTATCATAATATTTTTCTTGCGGCGGTGGCGCAACACCCACAATGTTATGCCCGTTTCCATAAAGACTTTTTAAAACAGCTTTTCCAAAACTTTTTTGACCACAAATAAAAATATTCATAACCTATCACCGATATATTTAAACCCTTGAACGGCTCTAAAATGCCCACCATAGCCCGCTTTTTTCCCATTTGACTTATATATTGTTTTAAAACTTTTGGTCTTATTTCCACCATAAAGCACGGCGCTTTTTTGTACCCATTTTTTACTTCGCCTTAAAGCCGCGCAAAGTTGTGGGTGAGAAGTATGAAAATACGTCGGGAATTTCTTTCCTTTTCTGCCACCGCCTTGTAAATTATTTTCGCAAACCCACTCTAAAAATCTCATTCCGACCCCAGCTCCTTGCCATTCGGGCATTGTTACCATTCTTGTCGCACGGTAGCCTTTAGTTTGAAAATTCGGGGATACCGCTAAGTGACACGCAAGTTCACCATTAACCGTACCGACATAATACTCTGCCGCTATTGGCATCGGCAGGTCTAAATAATAATGCGGTTTAAAAAATTTCCAGTAACTTCCGTCTGTCTTGAAAATCTCAAGTTCAATTTTTGGTCTTTGCCGAAGCCGCCCGCGTTCAAATACTTTTGTTTTTGTGTCTATAACCCAATCGGGGGATAGCCAATCTAAAATATCATAATGCGGGGTAAGAAGCACCACCTTTCCTTTTGGATTAATTCTCCGCCACGCTTTTTGAAAAGCCTGCGAGCCTATTTTTGCAATTTGTCTGTCAACAACCGAAGTAAACTCATCAATTACTATTTTTTCGGGCTTTTCACATATAACCCTCGCAAGCCCCGCTCTAAACTGCTCACCGTTTGACAACACTTTAAAAGGTCTAAGCCACGCGGGAACATCACCAAGCCCCACACTTGCAAGGGCTCCTGTAACTTCATTAAAATCTCCGTTCGGGGCGATATCGTCTATTATTGGCTTATCGGTTGACCAATTTTTCGTATAATCGTGAATTAAATTCTCACCGAAAATCACCTTACCGATTGACGTTTTACCGCTTCCCGAAGCGCCAACAACAACTCCAATTTGCCAATCGCCCGATAAATCTACATCCATTTCAAAATCAAAATTACACCCGTTTTCCGCGTTAAATAAAGACTTAACTCGCGCCGCACGGTAACTGTTAAAGTCACTTACTCTATTATGAATTTCTATTTTATTTATCACGTGGCAACCACCTTGCAATCATAACCTCTGTTTAAAAGTTCGCCGTATATTTTTTCCTGCTCTTGTTCGTTTTTGCATATCACAATTACCCCGTACTGCTCTTTATATAAAATCTCCTTTTCGGGTACGTTATTTTCGCTTATTTCCATTTCCATATCGTCACTTAAATCTATTCCAAAATTCAAGAAGTTAATATCAAAATTAGACTCACTTAGTTCCTCAAGTTCAATCTTTAACATTTCTTCGTCCCACTTAGAATCAAGAGCTAATTTATTGTCGGCTAAAATATACGCCCTTTTTTGCGTATCTGTTAAGTGTTCCACCAAAATACAAGGAACCGTTTTTATATTTAATTTTTTCGCCGCTTCAACCCGCCCGTGTCCCGCAATTATCCCGTTGTTTTTATCAATTAAAACGGGATTTATAAAGCCAAACTCTTTTATGCTTGAAGCCAGCCGCGTTATCTGTTCGGGCGTGTGGATACGGGCGTTTCTGGCGTAAGGAATTAAATCCTCTATATCTTTTTGAAGTATATTTTTTGTTTTACTCATAATTTCTCCCTTCCAAAAAATCGTGTTTTTTGTTCCCGTCGTAAGTTTATGTGGAACGTACGGTGTTTTTGTATCCTTTGCACAATAAATCAATTAGCAGGGGGGGATAACCAAATTTCCATTTTGCGTTTACTTTCTTGTTCGTCAATAATTTTTTTAACTTCAGCATACGGAATATCTCCCATATCGCATAAATAGTGATGATATTCACAAAGCGTTATTAAATTGCTATCTTCTAGCTTTAAGGTTTTATCTGCATTTAATTGTATTGCGTGATGTACTTGTAGCTTTTCACAGTTATATTTCCTTTCGGTGTTATATAAATTTCTAACGCATATCTGGCACAAATAATTATCTCGTTCTTTTATTTTCTTGCGCTTATCCTGCCAGCTTTGGCTACTTCTAAAATACACGCTTTCGTCTATTCGTTTCTTTTGCATAGGTCGCTTTTTGCATTTATAATTTTCTTCGTGTATACTTCCGCAATATTTGCAAGACTTTTTTATATCCTCACTTCCTTAAAATAAATAAGCACAACAAAAAGGGCGATATACCGCCCCTTTTTATGCGCCAATTTAAAAATAATTTTACGGGAAGACTTGTGGGTTTTATCCCACGATATCATTTTACTATATTAAGTTCGTCATTTTCGTCAAGTTTATATCTTTTCAAAAAAGTATTGTGTCTTCGTCTTGGATACTGTTCATCATATTCTCCAATAGCAAAAGCTACTTTTTGCCAACTCAAATTTTGGATATACCTAAGTGTTAAAATCATACGCATTTCGCTGTCTTCCACGCTTTCTATAAATCTATTAATACGGTTTAACTCATAAAAACATTTCTTTAAGTTTAAATCTAAAAGTCCCTTTAAATCTGCTATCTGCGCCGCATATTTACTTATTTTATCGTTTATCCCCATTCCGTGCGGCATACCAGTTATTTTTGCGGTACAAGATGTAGCTGCGGTTTCTAATTCTTGAAGTCTTTTTTGTTGTTGTCTAATTTCTTTTTTCAAATAGTAAAGCTGTGATAGTTCCTTTTTCGTCATAAAAATCCTCCTAAAATAAAAATAAAGACTAACGTTTTAACCCCCGCTAATCTTTAAATAATTTCTTTTATTTCAATTTTATAAACTTCTTTCCACGCCCGCGCTGGATAACTGTTGACTTCTCCATAATTTGAATCTTGCGCTTTTTTTATCTCAAGCCCTACGGTTATACAGTAATTTTTTAAATCTTTCCAATTATATTTCTTTCCCGTTTTAGTTTGAATTAATTTTACGCTTGCGTAGTCCTTTGACTTATCAAGTTCTATTTCAAGCCTTTTTACTTCTTTTGATTTTTGACTTGCTGTATTCATCGCCGTTGCTGTCTTTTTATCGCTTATCCACGCCTTTGTCCTTAATGCTTCATCCCTCTGCTTTTCTATTAATTCCCTTTGTTCCACTTCGGCGGCAAGCCTGCGGAGCGCTTCTGGGTAAGACTGCGGCATATTATTTTTTATGATTTCCTCCATTTCGTTAAATCTCTTTATATATGCCCTCTTAAAATCGTTGTACCCCGTATAATTCATAACCAATAGTATAAAAGCGTTCTTGTCAAGCATATATTCTGGTCTTATTTCGCCTTTTTCGTCAATATATTCAACGGGACAAAATTCTGACCCGTTGAGTACCTCTCTTATTTTGCTTAAAACGTGTTTATGCTCTTTTTCAAGTCCTCTTGCAATATCGCGGCTAGATACCAGTAATTTACCATTTTCATTTTTGATATTTACATTTATTAATTCGTTCATTTTTATTCCTCCATAAAAAATTATTCTTTAAATAAAAAAGAGCCGATAATCTCAAAAATTATCAGCCCTCAAACTTCATTAATATTCAAAACTTTTTCAAGCGGTACAATCAACAGCCCCTTACCTCCGTTTGTTTCTTTTATTTCAGCCTCATAATAATACGCTCCTTTCTTATTTTTCCTCAAAATACACGCTGTCAAAATAAAGTCCTTGATAGAGCAACCGTTTAAATCAATCTGTCCCGTATCGTAATAAACAAGCCGATTAAGCCTTGATTTTACTTGTGATAACTCCATTTTTATTTCCTCCAACCCATTTTATTTTCTTCTTGCTTTTCGTCATAAACACGGTCAAGTTCGGTAAACTTCATATAATTACCATTAAAATTAAAAAGCGTTACACCCGTGTTTCCTCTGCGGTTTAGCGCCACATCAACCCCCACAGTTTTACTCTGTAAAATCCCTCTTTCGTCTAAATTTTTCTCAACACACCACATCAAAATTAATTTATTGCACGCCTGCTCAATTTCTCCGCTATCCCGTAAATCAGTAGGGGAAGGATGTTTATTTTCATCGGATACGCGGTTTAACTGCGATAAACATAAAATCGGTACTTGCAGTTCACACGCTAAACACTTTAAATCTCGGCAAATACCGCCTACTTCTTGATTTCTATTTTCACACTTTTTACTACCTCTCATTAACTGCAAATAATCAATTACAATCAACCCTAAATTTTGCACCATTCTACATTCAAGCCGTATATCGTTCACCGTCAAACTTGGCGTGTCATTAATTTTTAAAGGCAAATTATAAATATCATCCACGACCTTTGAAATTGCCATAATTTCTCGATTCCTTGCGCTTTCTGGTCGTGTTTTATTTTTAAACTTTTGGTCTATTAGAGTGTTCATTGAAATATTTGAATTTTTAGAGAGTATCCGTTCATAAACTTCGGCACACTCCATTTCTTGACTAAAAAAACAGACGGTTTTACCCGCCCGTGCTACGTTCTCGGCTATTGTTGCGGCAAAAGCAGTTTTCCCGATTTTCGGGCGCGCCGCTAAAATAATTAAATTTCCTGCCGACATTCCTTTTAAAATACCGTCTACTCGATTAAATCCCGTATTTACGCGGTTTTCAGATAACGTATTATCACTTAAATACGTTTCAAAAAGTTTCAATCCTATTTCCCCAACGGGTTGTAATTTTCGTATTTTTTGAGATTTCATAATATCATATAATTCGCTCATAACTTGATTTGTAACTTCTTCTGCGGTTTCACTTGTAGTCTCAAACGCTATCTTAGTACCGATTTCTTTTAATTTTCTTGTCTTGTATGAATTTATAATAATTTTAGAATATTGTGCAATATTACTAACACTTGGCGTACATTCAGCACAAGTCAATAAAAGTTTCTTTATGTCGGTTTCAATCATATTTTCGTTTGACGTGACTTCGTGTAATACCGTGACAAAATCAATCGGTTTTCCTTTGCTAGACAGCCTTAAAACAGCTTCATAACAGACTTTTAGCTGTTCAAAACAAAAATATTCGGGTTTAAGTTCGTCGATTATTTCGGCTAAACACTTGCCGTCAATAATTATTGCTCCAATTACCGACATTTCCGCAGTTTTAGCGGTTTCAAGTTCTATTTCCAACCTATCACCCCCAACTAAAAATAAACGCACGCTAATAAACGTGCTTTAAATACTCTATTTTGCGTTTTATGTCTTAAACGAAGTTTTATATTAACAAGAGCCCAAAACGCCTTAGAAGCTAAATATAGGGCAAATAGAGATGCATATACTTGACTTTCCATATTTTACTTGCTAGAATTCATTTGTATGGAAAGCTGCAAATATTTCTCTCTTAGCTTTTTGCCCGACAAGATAAATGCTCTCCAAAACGCGTTTCTATGCGCCCAAATAATCACATCCGCAATTTTATCGGGGTCTAATTTATCTCGGCGAATCATCAGGTCTATATCTTTCGCCCAACGTTGCCGATTTGATTCATCTGCTTTGAATTCGGGCGTATGTCTTTGGATTTGTTCTTCGAGAAACTGTGCTAACATATACGGCTCGCTTTTTTCGTGAAACACTTTATCTTTCTTTTTTTCTTTTTCTGTTTTACGAAAAATGCCACTATTATTTATTTTACTTAAGTTTATATTACTTTGGTTATTATTTGGTTTAACAACTGGTTTATTAGCTGGTATTGGTGTGACACTTTCGTCAATTTCTTGTGACATTTCTGTCTGTTGGTCTTGACTGTTTTTATACAATTCTTTAGTTTTATCCGTTAGAGCATACCACATTGTTCTATCATATTTCTTTTGATTTAGATTGGATGTAACAATTAATTCTTTTTTCTTGCAATTTTCGATTATTGTACGGATTTGTCTTTTAGTCCAAAACGGGAAAACTTCTTCAAATGCTCTCATACTGTTATAAGTCCAATATGCCGAAATTATCGTTTTTTCTCCATTTTTACTGTGTAATTCTACCGTATGATAGTTAATTTCTGATTTGCTGTTTTTCTCTGTCCACCAATATATATTATTAACAAATATAGCTTCATTAACACCGTATTGTTTGGCTATTTCTATATTGAATTTGTAATTCATAGCTTATCTCCTCCAATTTAAAACGCCCACAGTTGATTGTGAGCGTTTTTCTTTGCGTATCAAAACATATATGTTATTAGAAAATTTATTGTTTTCTCTAGTCTTTACAACTTCCAAATAGCCGTAATATACAAGCTGGTCTATATATTTTTTTGGCGTTTCGTAATTTACGTTTAAATCATAAGCTATCTTCTTTCGGCTTGGATAACACGTGTTTTTATCAAAACAAAGCCCATCAAAATATGAGTAAATCGCTTTTGATTTTATATTTAGTCTTCTATCCGTCATCACTTGCTTTAATACGTTATTCATTATAAGTCCTCCCAAAATCAATTTTAAAATGGTAAATCATAATCCTCTAAAACTTCTTTTACTTCTTGTTCCGCGCGGTCTAATTCCTCTTGAGTTATAACTTCTCGGGCGATAAACCCGTGATAAAAATTTCCCTCAAATTTATTTGTGTAATATTTCGCCGTAAGCCATATTTCGTCTCGTTCCTTGTAGTTTTTGAGTATCTTCCTACCTAAATCGCCAAAAGCTACAATATTGGCATACGTCGGACTTTTCCATTCTCCCGTCTTATCATCTCTCCCGTTACTTAATTGTACAGAAAATTTAACCGTATCATTTGTGCATAACTTCGGTGCTTGCGGGATTTTACCTCTAAAAATCACCGTATTAACATAACAATTGCCACTATATTTTTCTTTTTCATTATCAAATATTTTCACTACTTTTCCCATTTTTAAATCTCCTTTATTTCAATAATTATTTGTGGTATTTCGCCATACTTTTTCACAAAATTAATACCGCATACTTGGCTATCATCAACATACGCAGTATCGTTTAATGCGTCTAAAACAATCTTTATCACATTATCTCCGTCAGGCTTCTTTGTTGGCATTATTTTGCCATTTAAAGCGTTTTGCCTTTGCTCTTTGTTAAACTTCTTTGGAATAGAAAAAAGGGCGGTTATATTGATTTCAAGCGGCGTTCCTTTAGGGATTTTCTCGCTTAATAATCTTTTATAACTCACCCTTATTTTTTGTTCATATTCTGTTGTTTGTTTCGGCGTGTAAACTACGTTTCGTCCTCTATTTGAGTAAAAACGCGGTCGCTGTTTGCCTTTTGGCTCTCCTAATACTTTAAATTTTACCGTCATTTTTATACTTCCTTTCCATTTCACTTAGTGCTTGCAATATTTCTGTCCTCTGTTTAACGGTTAAATCCTTAAAAGTCTTTACGTTATATTTCTGCAAAATCCCTTGATAGAGTTTTTCTGATTCTTTCATATCATAAACAATATTTTTTAAAATTTTGGCATCTCGCGACGTTATCTTTTCGACTTCAACTTCTGGCAAATCTTCTCCCGCGTAAATATATAGCCCTAAACCGTGCCGTGCTAACGCCTTTGTTAAACTCCTCTGTATAGCCTTATTCACATCAAAACTTGTGATATTTTCAAGAAGTATCGACTTGTTTTTATAATCCATAATGGGTAAATATTCTATATGCTCTAAATTTTCAATAATAACACCCGTCTTTACCCAACAAGTCCGACCGTCCGTATGATATATACATCCCTCTGGCGTTTCATAAACTTTATACGTTGCGCTTGGATATATCTTTTTTACTTCGCTCCACGCGTATGCCCACGATAAATAATTTAAGCCGTTTTTCTTTTCTACTTGCTTATTTACATTGATTTCAAAAAGCGTTTGAAATACCGATTTTTTATTTTCCATATTTTCACTCCTTTATTTCGCTATATTCTAAATCCGCAAGTTCTGCTTCATAATCTATCGGCTCAGCTGTCTGTTTATAATGTAGATTCAAACAATCTTCACAGCACGATAAATCATCTAAAGAATAATATTCATCTCCGTTATATATCCACTCATTACAAAAATAACACTTCAATACTTTTTCTGCTTCATTATTGGGTGGCTCTAAATATTGTCTATCATCTAACATTTTTTATCGTCTCCTTTTTTAAACGCTCTTTCGCATACCTTTAAAAACGCTTGTATTGTTTGTCTCCTTAATTTTCTTATCTGTATTCCTTGATATATTACCTCATATATTAATCCACCTAAAATTACACATATAAATATTTGCATACTTTATTTCCCTTTCCTTATGTTTTTGAAAATAAAAAAACGCTGATATATTTTCTATACCAACGTTTTAAAATGTAGTCTTATATTTCTTTATTTGAATGTCCCTTAAAATAAACTTACCTTATATCCCAACACGGATTTTTACATTAAAAAATCCCCACTTTGTGAGGATTTATCTGGCTCCCCGTGTTGGACTCGAACCAACGACCCTGCGGTTAACAGCCGCATGCTCTACCGACTGAGCTAACGAGGATTATATACAATTTTAATTATTATATGCTACTTTTTTGTTCGTTATTCCGAACTTTCTTTTAGCTCTTACGGTATGTTACTATGACACTCGCTCTACCGACTGAGCTAAGGAGGAATATTTAATTTTTTAGAGGCCTTCGACCATATGGTTAACAGCCGCATGCTCTACCAACTGAGCTAATGGTGCAAAACCTACACCTTCAAAACTGAATAAAA